>DAIRSJ010000012.1:0-12313 GCA_036804445.1 Candidatus Egerieousia sp. | reverse complement strand
CAAGTGATTTTCCGGCAGATGATAAGCCGGAGCAACAGGCGGGCGTTCAGCAAATTGCAGAGAAAGAGATAAAGAAAATTTTTAGTATCCCTGACGTTGAGTTTTGCTCTCTTGATAAAGTTGCAATGTCGGCAAAGAAAAATAAGGAAATCTCTATTTTGATGAACGGAGAAAATTCCCTAACACTCTGCTCAACGGATAATTTTGTACATATTGTTGAAAATCTGGAAGAGTTGCAAAACACTCAGGATTATCCCGTTCTTAATGAACTGCTCTCAGAACCGGACATTTGCAAAACAGGAGCGGATTTGAAGGAGATAATAAAAGCCGTTGCGGAGAAAACGGACATACAAATCTGCGGCAATTTATATGACGTACAATTGATGCATTATGTTCTAAATACTGAAATCAGCCACAATATAAACTTTATAGTCAAACAGCAACTGAGCATTGATATTGAGGACATTGCGTCAAACAGCAAAGAAGAGGCAAAAGATTTATTCTCCGGCGCCGCGGAAGAAACCGAGGAGCAGAAAAAAGAGAGAAAGAAAAAAAGCGCCGCCCTTTGCGCTCTAATGCCGATAGTAAGAGATGAATTGGAGAAAAAACTATCGGGAGACAGAGTATATAAAGAGATAGAAATGCCGCTGATATCTGTGCTTGCGCAAGTTGAAATGACGGGAGTAAAGATTGATACTCGGCAACTTAAAGAATACAGCAAAGAACTTACAGCACAGATGAATGAGATTGAGCAAGAGGCTCGCACACTTGCGGATGATGCCTCCATTAATCTGTCATCTCCAAAACAGATTGGAATTCTGCTCTATGAAAAATTGAAGCTGAACCCTAATGTTAAAAAGAGCGCAAAGGGGAATTACTCTACAGATGAAACTACGCTTAATGAGTTGAAAGACACCCATCCTATTGTGGAAAAAATTCTGGAATACAGAAATCTGAAAAAACTTCTCTCTACTTATATTGACGCCCTGCCTCTGCTTATAAATCCAAAGACAGGAAAGGTACATACGACATTTAATCAAGCCCTTACGTCAACCGGAAGATTAAGTTCCATAAATCCCAACCTGCAAAATATTCCGGTTCGCACGGAAAGAGGGAGGGAAATTCGCAAGGCTTTTGTTCCTTCTGACCCGGCAGGCTGCATTGTATCAGCCGATTACTCTCAGATTGAATTGCGGCTTATGGCCCACATGAGCGGAGATGAAAATCTTATTGCCGCATTTAACAGCGGAAAAGACGTGCATGCGGCAACGGCAGCCAGGCTTTACAATGTATCTGTAGATGAGGTTACTGCAGAGCAGCGCAGAAAAGCCAAGACGGTTAATTTTGGAATCATTTACGGCATCTCCGCATTTGGACTGGCGGAAAGAATGGAGATCCCGATAAAAGAGGCAAAAGAATTTATTGAGACATATTTTAAAACATATCCTGGGGTCAGCCGTTACATTAATGCGACGGCTGAGACCGCCCGTAAAAGGGAATACGTAGAAACTATCTATGGCAGAAGGCGTTATCTAAAAGACATAAACTCCCGCAATGCCAATGTCCGCAAGTTTAATGAGCGCAATGCCGTAAACGCACCCCTGCAGGGAAGCGCGGCAGACATTATTAAACTAGCTATGATTCACGTCTTTGCAAGGATGCAGGCGGAACATCTTAAAAGCAAGATGGTGCTGCAAGTTCACGATGAACTTGTATTTGATGTTGTTCCTTCTGAAAGAGAGGCGGTTATGAAAATTGCCAAAGAAGAGATGGAAAACGTTATTAAGTTAAAAGTTCCTTTGACAGCAGATTGCAGTTATGGCGAAAACTGGCTCCAAGCACACTAGCAGTGCTTACATTATGCTCAGCGACAGGGAATTAATAGAACTGGCGCAAGAGGGCAAACAGATGGCATTCACCCTTTTATTTGAACGGCATTATGAAGGATTGATGTCTCATATCACCGGCATACTTTCCGTCAAAGGAAAAGAAAACCCGGCGTTGGGAGGCATGGAGCCACAAGATGCCTGTTTGGAGACATTTAACAAGGCGTTCAAGCACATACACCAATATAACCCAAAGTATAATTTTACTACTTGGCTTTACAATATTGCAAAAAATACGGCTTTGGATTTTGTACGCAAAAGAAAGAAGGAGATGGATGATGCAACGCAGAATATAACCGGCAAAAGAGAACTTAACAATATAGTTGCCGGTCCGAGAGACAATCCGGAAGATAAACTTATCGGGAGCCAGGAGAGTGAAAAAATAATGGCCGACATCAACCACCTGCCGGAAGTCTTCAGGAACGTAATGCATCTGTATGTGGAAGATTATGCATATGAGGAGATTGCAAAGGAGACGGGCATTCCCCTGAGCAGCGTTAAGGTCCGCATTAACAGGGCAAAAAACATCCTGGCAAAGATGTACCCGGATAATTCTCTTGCCCAAAAAAGAAGCAAGAAAAACATGGAGAAGAAAACCGGCGGCAAGGCAAAAAAATCAAAAAGCAATTAGCATGGAAGAATTGATATTCAAATATTTTCCCAATTTAAGCACCACTCAGAAGGAGCAATTTAAAATGCTGTTTCCGCTGTACAAAGACTGGAACGGCAAAATTAACCTTATCAGCCGCACAGATATTGACAACTTATATGAACACCACGTTCTGCACTCTTTGGCTATTGCAAAATTCTTTGAAGATGAAAAGATTGCGGCAACGGCACAACCGGAGCTTTGGCAAACCGGAATACCGGCAGAAGGAACATCACTTAAAATCATGGACGTAGGGACAGGCGGCGGATTCCCCGGCGTGCCGCTTGCAATCATGTATCCAAACATAAAATTTCTGCTTGTTGATTCCACCGGAAAAAAAATAATGGTAGCGTCCGAGGTATGCAAATCTTTGGGACTCACTAATGTTACGGCAATAAAGGCAAGAGCGGAAGAATTGGATTTAACTGAATTTTATGACGGAGCTCCGGAATGCGATTACGTAGTTTCCCGCGCCGTTGCCGCACTGGATAAATTCATTCCGTGGGTAAAAGGAAAATATTCCAAAGGAATAATTTACCTCAAAGGAGGCGATACTTCAAAAGACGGAGATTTGGACAAGGAGATAAGAAGCGCCGCAAAACAAAACGGAATACTAAGAGAAGCTGTCGGGATAACAGAAATTACAAAATGGTTCCCGACCCCCTATTTTGAGGGTAAAAAGGTGCTCTTCTTCCCCCGCAAGCAGAAAATGCTGCCACACAGGTAGAAAATTTTGCCAATTGAAAAATAAAACTTACTTTTGCACTCCAATTCTGAAGATATATAAAAAAATAAAGATATGAAACGTACATTTCAGCCATCAATACGCAAGAGACGCAACGCGCACGGATTTAGAGAGCGTATGAGCACTCCAAACGGAAGAAGAGTCCTATCTGCAAGACGCAAGAGAGGAAGGAAGAAATTAACTGTATCATCAGAGAGAGATTTTTAATTCTCCCGACAGATAAGCAATTCACTGGGCGCTCGGATTTTTCCGGGTGCTTTTTTTTTGCAGCAAATAACTGCCGAGCATTTTATCCGATTCTATTTTGCGCTCTTACAATACACTCGCATTTTGGCAATTACAGCATTCATATCATCCGGCATCGGACTGTCAAAGGCAATCTCTTTGCCGGTTCCAGGATGGACAAAAGCAAGATATTTTGCATGCAGAGCCTGTCTGGGAAGAATCTCAAAACAGTTCTGAATAAGCTGCTTATACTTGGTAAATACTGTTCCCGCAAGAATTTTATCTCCCCCGTAACGTTCATCATTAAACAGCGGATGACCTATATACCTCATGTGAACCCTAATCTGATGCGTACGTCCCGTCTCCAGAACACATTCAACCACTGTCACATATCCGAACCTCTCTAAAACCCTAAAATGAGTTACCGCATGTTTGCCCTGCAAAGGATCTTTAGTAACCTTAAACCTCATTCTGTCAGAGGGATCACGCGCAATATTGCCCTCAATAGTTCCGCTGTCTTCTGAAATATTTCCCCAAACTATGGCCACATATTTTCTCTGAATAGTATGATCAAAAAACTGCTTTGCCAATTTCATCTGGGCCTCTTCATTCTTGGCAATCACCAAGATGCCGGAGGTGTCCTTATCTATTCTGTGAACCAAGATGCCCCACTTAAACTCCTCTTTATCTTTCTTTTTTACATCCGGCTTATCTCCGTAAGTAAGATGATATGCAACGGCATTTACAAGCGTACCGGAAAAATGGCCGTGCCCGGGATGGACCACAAGCCCCGGCTGCTTATTAATGACCAGCACGTCATCATCTTCATATACAATATCTAACGGGATATATTCCGGCCCTATGTCACTGGTCTTTTTTTCATAAGGAAAAACCAGCGTAACGATATCCAGAGGTTTTACACGGTAATTTGCCTTGCACGGCTTGCCGTTCACAAGAACATAGCCGGCATCTATTGCCATCTGCACGCGGTTGCGTGAAGTCTGAATCATCCGCGCGGTAATAAACTTGTCCAGCCTTATCTGAGACTGTCCCTTGTCCGCTGTAAACCTATAATGCTCAAAGAGTTCCTCCACACTGTCATCGTCGGTTTCAGAGATATTCTCCTGCATCGCGACAGTTTTATCTTTCAAATCTTCTTTGGACATTTTAACAGCCGGTCATTATTTTACCGGTTCAGATTTTTTTGTAGAGTCCGCCTCCGCAGTTTTAGTTGAATCGGCCTGCGGCTTTGGAGCTGCAAGAGGATGCGCCTCCACATACTTCCGTTCCTTCTCTGCAAGAGCCTTATTAAGAGTCATATAGACAGTTACTCCCGTACCCATGGTGACAGAGACGTTATTTGAAGCCTGAGGAATCTGCTTGTACACAAAGGCTTGCATTGTATCTGCAAAATTGTGTACGGTATTGTCAAAAATCATCTCCTTAAGGTTAAGGCAATTATCAATCAATGCCGGTTTAACCTGCTGATAATTTGATTCCAGCAAATCAGGAACATGTGTAAGACAGTCCGTAGAATTAAGACCAACCCTCAAATCAATTTCACTCTCAGCAGGAAGACTCTCTCCCGGAGCTATATTTCTCCCCCGGTATACTTGAGCAAGAACGTTATTGGATGCTATGTCCTGGACATATATAAGTTTTCCGACTTGCAGTTGTACTGCGGCAAGAGAACTCTGTGCCTGTCTTAAAGAGTATCCGACCAAATTTGGAATACGGACCATATTTGCAACACGCGCGTTGATGCTAAGCATAATTGTTCTGCGCCTTTTAACCTTGCTTCCCGCAGGCGGATTCTGCTTAAAGACAACTCCCTTCTTCATCTGGGGAACATAAACGGAATCTGTGATCTTCAAACGCAAATGGCTCTTCTTTGCAAGCGCCTCGGCTTCATCATAAGTCATGTTTGTAAAGGAGGGGACAGTAAGCACCTGCCCATGCCTTGTCACAACCTTAAGTAATGTAAAAAGTATGAAAAGAGTAACCAGGGCCGCAGCAATCGCAATCAAAAGCTGCTTAAACGCCCACTTGCCATCAGAAGAAGTATCTGTCCGTTTTGTCATATAGAAACGCCTTTAGTCTGGCAAAGATAACAAATGGGACCGATTAAAAATATGTTTTTCTTACCTTTTTGCCAACCCAGGTTTGCAACGGTTCAATACGGTAAGTTTTTATTAGCGCATACCCCTGTTGCCGTGTCCCCTCATTCCGCCCGGACCGCCGCCGGGTCCCATCCTCATTCCTCCCTGTCCTCCGAATTTACCAAAGCGGTAAGTAAGCGTAAACATAACGTATCTTCCAAGAGTATTGTTGCTTACATCCTGGACATAATTTTCTGTTGTTGTCCTGTATGTGCTTTTTGCATTATCCAACATATCATATACTGCAACCTTGAAGGTAAACGCATCATTTAAGAAACTCTTTGAAATGCTTGCATTCCAAATTGTTTGAGCGTCTCCGTATCCGGCGGAATAACCCCGGTAGAATGTATATCGAATATCTGAAGAAATGTTAAAATTCTTTAAGAAAGTCCAGTTTACAGAGCCGCGTATTGAATTCGTCCATGTGGCAATGTCATTAATTGAACTCACACTATACCATGCATTCTTATAGCTAACGTCACCCCCCGCCATAAGCTCAAGATTATCCGTCCTATACTGCAACCTTAAACTTTCTCTCAAGGTTAATGTTTTGGTTTCATTCTCAACATACTTTCCCTTGCTTGAGACATAACTGACACTATTCCCGTAATCGGAATTGAAGAAACTTGATACGCTGAAGTCGCTCTTTGCTATTCTTGAATTGAACATTACACGGGCGGAAAAATCGTAGATGCCTTTATCTGAATTCACGTATTTATTGTGCAGAACTCCGTCATCCGTATAAACCTTCTGATTTATAATGTTATCCTTGGTATAAGAAGCATCTGCCATCAGACCGAACCAGCTCATATTCTTCTTATTATTAGTTCTATAGTCAATGCTCAAATCATGATTGAACGAAGGATTCAACCTGTCGTTTCCCTCCGTTACAACCAAAGGGTTGGAGTTATCGGCTATCGGGAGCAACTGGTTAAGGCTTGGTTGGCCTGTTTTCCCCTGATACCAGATCCTCAAAAATTTAGTATCGGAAAATCTATAATCCAATCTGGCAGAAGGCGCAAAATTTACAACGTTATATGTTGTATCTCTTCCGCGGCCGTTACTCTTTGTGGTTGAGGGCTGTACGGAAAATCCAAACATAAAGTTGTATTTATCCTCCTGCTTCCTCAAATCAATTTCCGCCCTTTGTGAAATAAAATCACCGGTATAATCGTTTGTATATGCACTATCCAGATCACTATATTCATGCGATGCTTTGTTGTAATTGTAAGTAGCTTTCTCCGTCTCATTCTTTGCATAAGAATAATTATAAGTACCCTGCAAGAAATAATTCTTTCCCAAAGGCTCAGTATAAGAAGCTCTTACGGAAATCGTATTCTCCTTTTGAACTTGATGATATTTCTGGTCTATTGTATATGTGCTGTCAATCACATTGTTCTCAAAGTAGTTTGTCTCTGAATTATTATAACCGTCAACAACATTGTGACTATGGTCATATTTTAATCTTATCGTCATTGTACGCCCGGGTTTTCCAAGCCTCTGCCTGTACAGCAAACTGCCGCCGATTTGCTGAGATTCATTATCCCCAAATGAAAGGCTGTAACCTCTGTTGGTTGAATCCAAGTCTCTTATTGTCTGAAAGTTATTACTTTGGTCAAATGAGCCGTCTCCAAACTTAAGATATGGACGGAAAATAAATGATGTTGACTCTGAAGGAGTATATTCAATCTCGCTGTTGAAGTTGTGACCGCTTGTAACGGTATTCTCTTTTCCCGCCTCATTATTATAAAGACTGCTTGTATCTGACATCATGGTAGTCTTATTTTTTGTCTCCTCTACATTATTGTTAGATGTTGAATACATGTAACTTGCATTAATCATCCACTTCTTGTCGTTAGTCTCCGTGTTGATGTTTGTGCCTATCATTTTTGAAGAAGTTACACCGCTGCCAAAGAAAGACATACCTCTCATTCCGTCGCCGCCGCCCATGCCGCCGCTATTTCTCATGGCAGACATCATGGAACCTGCCATATCAAAGAATCCTCTGTTATTTGTATTATTGGCGCTGGACACCAAACTTATTTGAGTTTGCTTTGTAAACTTGCCGACCATTGCGGTTCCCTCATATCTCTTATCACTGCCGTAACCTCCGCCCATAGTTCCAAACCATCCGTTCATCATCCCGTGCTTAAGGCTCAAATCCAGAACCGTCTCCTCATCTCCGTCATCAATTCCTGTAAACTTTGCCTCATCGGATTTCTTCTGCACAACCTTAACTTTCTCCACAATTCTTGCCGGAAGATTTTGCGTTGCAATCTGCGGATCATTCATAAAGAAAGTCTTGCCGTCAATCATGATTTTTGAGATGGTCTTTCCGTTTGCAGTAATACTTCCGTCAGATCCAACCTCAACGCCGGGCAATTTTTTCAACAGCTCCACAAGCATATCCGTCTCATTTGTCTTAAATGAATTTGCATTATACTCTATTGTATCTTTCTTTACTGTCATTTGATTGCCGGCTGCTGTAACCACTATGGTATTCAGCTGATTATGCCCATTAAGATAAATGGTGCCGATATCGTTGGCCCCCTTGTGGACATCAAAAGTATGATGATATTGCCGGTAGCCCACACACTCCACAAGGACATTAGCTCTTCCTATTGGAGCGTTCTTGATAATTGCCGCACCCGTGCTGTCGCTGAGTGCATACCTCTTTGCAACAGTCTCCCCGATATACTTGATGGACATTGTGGCAAACTCCACCGGAGCTTTTGACGCGCTATCCAACACTCTTATTTTCAACATGTTTTGAGCATATCCTTTAGACCAAGAACCCGCTACAAAAAGTAAAGCAAGAGCAAAAAACATTAGTGATTTTCTAACCATAAATTCGATTTTAGTATTTGTCCTATGTACTGCACATAAAATTTAACAGCACGGCTGTTAGACGTACAAAGATGCAGAAAGTTAAATTGAAGAGTAATTATTTTTGGGGTTTGCCGACAAACTAACTTTTTTTACCGACCTATTTTTTATTCCCGACAGATTTTACTTTCTTCTCTTTGCCGCCCCTTATGCTCTCAATTGTCCTGCCAGGATTTGCGCTCACAAAAGATTCCCATCCGCCCTTGCCTTTATGACCGGAACTTTTAACATTACCAAGTCCCATCTTGCCCATTCTCATGCTTAAAGCAGAGCCTTTTCTATTAACATTAACAGTGCAAATTCCTGATTTTGACATAGCTATGTTAGCATCTTCCCGCGCGGCCGCTGCAACAAGACTGTGCTCTTCATAATAGTGACACAACGCAATTGCCAGAGCATCAGTGGCATCCAAATATTTTAAAGTGCATTTAAAATTCAAAATTCTCTGTACCATACCGGAAACCTGTTCCTTAGAAGCAGAACCTTTTCCGGTAACCGCAAGCTTAACACTGCGCGGCTGATACTCAAAAATCGGAATATCCTTAAGCAGTCCGGCAGAAATTGCGGCCCCCTGCGCTCTTCCAAGCTTAAGCATAACTTGAGGATTCTTGCCATAAAAAGGTCCCTCAATTGCCATTAAATCAGGTTTATACTTTCTGATAATTCTGGACACGTCAGCAATAATCCTCTTGAGAACAAGAAAGTGACTCCCCTCTTTTGTAAGATTAACTATTCCCAGATCCACCAGCTGCGGCTTGCCCGCACAGATACGAATAACCCCAAAACCAAGAATCCTGGTTCCGGGGTCAATTCCTAATATAACCTTCTCATTTTCCATCTGCGGAGCAAATATAACTTTAATTATCTGTCGCGACAGAAATTTTCTAGCCTATGATATCAAAGCCTGTAAATTCCTGTAATGCCTTAGGTATCTTAATTTTGCCGTCAGGGGTCTGATTATTCTCAATCAAAGCCGCAAGAATTCTTGGCAATGCAAGAGAGCTGCCGTTTAAAGTGTGAGCCAGCTTTATTTTGCCGTCATCATCTTTAAACCTGAGTTTCATTCTGTTTGCCTGATAAGTTTCAAAGTTGGATACGGAACTTACCTCCAGCCATCTCTTCTGAGCGGCGCTGAAAACCTCAAAGTCATAAGTAATTGCAGAGGTAAAACTCATATCACCGCCGCAAAGTCTTACAATTCTGTAAGGCAGCTCAAGCTCCTGCACAAGTTTCTCCACATGCTCAACCATACCATCCAAAGCCTTATAAGAAACATCGGGCAATGAAAGCTGCACTATCTCAACCTTATCAAACTGATGAAGCCTGTTAAGTCCCCTCACATCTTTTCCGTAAGAGCCTGCCTCTCTTCTAAAGCACTGAGTATAAGCGGTCATCTTGATTGGAAAATCTTTCTTTGCAACTATGCAGTCCCTGTAAATATTTGTGACCGGAACCTCTGCCGTAGGGATCATATAAAATTTGTCCAAACCCACGTAATACATCTGCTCGCTCTTGTCCGGAAGCTGACCGGTGGCAAACGCAGATGCCTCATTTACAACCAACGGCGGCTGCACCTCAGTATAGCCGTCTTTTGTATTTCTGTCAAGGAAGAAAGAAATCAAAGCCCGCTGAATCTTGGAACCTTTCCCGATGTAAACCGGAAAACCGGCTCCGGTTAATTTAACTCCAAGATCAAAATCTATGATATTCAAACTTTTTGCAAGTTCCCAATGCGGTTTTGCATCTGCGGGAAGCTCCGGAATTTTACCTCCAGTTTTTACAACAACATTGTCATTTGCATCCTTTCCGGCAGGAACATCACTGCAGGGAAGGTTTGGAAGAAGCACCAGCTGGTCAAGCTGCTGTTTATTAAGATCATCCAAGTTTTTCTGAAGCTCTTCAGAATGAGCCTTCAACTGCGCAACCTCTTGCTTTGCTTTCTCAGCCTCATCCTTTTTACCTTCTTTCACAAAACCGCCGATTGTCTTGGCAGCGGCATTTTGCTTTGCAAGATTAGCATCCAGTTCCGTTTGAGTTGCACGTCTCTGTTCGTCAATTTTAAGAATGCTGTCAACAATCTCCTTTGCGTCAAAATTTTTAACGGCAAGACGTTCAATTACAAAGTCCGGCTGTTCACGCAATAATTTTAATGTAAGCATATTATGTAATTTTAAATTTTTCTTTAAAACTCACGACAGGCCTGTCGTGATAAAATAAAAAGCGCCCCCTGCTGCAAAGAACGAAGGACGCTTTAAAGTGCTGAGCGGTTATCCCTTAGCTCTTTGCCTGAACTTTAGGCACCACGGACACGTATGACTTACCCTCCCTCTTAACCGTGAAGGTTACTACTCCGTCAACCAATGCGTAAAGAGTGTGATCTCTACCCATTCCTACGTTCTCGCCAGGATAATGTACGGTTCCTCTTTGACGAACCAATATGTTTCCGGCTTTACAATCCTCTCCGCCGAATATCTTAAGACCTAGTCTTTTACTTTGTGATTCACGGCCGTTCTTTGAACTACCTACACCTTTCTTATGTGCCATAACTAATTCTCCTTAAGCTATTGATTCAATTTCCAGTCTGGTTAAACACTGACGGTGACCATTCTTCTTGTCAAAACCCTTGTGGGCAATCTTCTTGAAAACAATTACTTTGTTGCCTTTCAAATGCTCTAGGACTTTGGCCTTTACGGAAGCACCCTTAACGTACGGAGTCCCGACTGTAACGGCTCCGTCGTTGTCTTCCAGCAGTACTTTATCAAAAGAAACGGAAGCGCCAACCTCATCTTTAAGACGGTTAACATAAATCTTTTTGCCCGTTTCTACTTTAAACTGCTGTCCTGCAATATCTACAATTGCGTACATAAAACTTTGTTTTAATGTTTTTGACAGTAAGCGGCCGGAGTACCCGGCTCTTATTCTTTAGCTCATCTGCCTTCTAAAAATGGACTGCAAAAGTAATATTTTAAACGTGAAACACAAAATTATTTTTTACTTTTGTACAGCATTGCAACAGATGCTCATACAATTAGACTATCGGGAGTATAAAAAATATTATTATGGATGGCATTTCACCTTTTGAGTATAACCGACTTGTCACGGGAGGTAATTTTATTGGCAGGGCAAAAGAAGTTTCAAAACTGACTGAAGTTGTTCAGAGCGGTAAAAACGCTTTGCTGTACGGGCCTCCGAAAATCGGAAAAAGGTCAATTGTTTATAATGCGCTTCTTGAACTGGAGCAGATTCCGTATGATTTCACAATGTGCCGGGTGGATTTTTTCAATATCCGCAGCATTGACGATATGGCAATCAAATTTACCAATGAGCTGCTCTCTGTTTTTTGTCCTACAGTATCTGAGCGTGAGGAAATTGCAATGCAGATGCTTCCCGGCGTAAATCTGAAAGGTTCAAAAGAGCCGCTGTCTGACAAGCAGTTACAGCATATATTCATGCTGCCTGAGAAAATGGCGCAAAAATTCAATGTGCGACTGATAATGTATCTGAAGCAATTCCAGGATATTACATTGTTTGAAAGACCTGCAAAAGTTTTCCAGCTTTTGGAAAAATGTATGGCAAAACATAAGATGTCCTCATACATAATATTGGGAGATAAAAGGAATGCAATGGATGAGATTTTTGTAAAGCGCGGTTACTTCCGCAATCTTGTAATTGACATACCAATTCCTCAAATCAGTAAAAGAGTTTTCTGTGATTACATATGCAACAATTTTGCAAGGGGGGGAAAGAGAGCGGAAATAAAACA
>DAIRSJ010000011.1:0-33148 GCA_036804445.1 Candidatus Egerieousia sp. | reverse complement strand
GCATTGTAAGGGTTTGCAAATGCATCTCTGTATTCCTTCTCTTTTTGCGCAGCAAAAGCCTTTGGATCTTCTTCTTCTTTTAGTTCTTTGCCGTAAAGAATTTCAATAGCGCCGCTAGGACCCATAACCGCAATTTCTGCAGAAGGCCATGCATAGTTGATGTCACCTCTTAAGTGCTTGCTGCTCATGACACAATAAGCTCCGCCGTATGCCTTTCTTAGAACAACGGTGATTTTTGGTACGGTTGCTTCCCCATAAGCATAAAGAAGTTTTGCTCCGTGCAGAATAATTCCGTTATACTCTTGCTGAGTTCCCGGAAGGAATCCCGGAACATCTTCCAATGTGACCAATGGAATATTGAATGCATCACAGAAGCGGACAAATCTTGCAGCTTTTCTACTTGAGTTTGAATCCAATACACCTGCAAGAACCGCCGGCTGGTTGGCAACAATTCCAACGGCTACACCGTCAAATCTTGCAAATCCGGTGATTATATTTCTTGCATAATCCTTGTGAACTTCCAGAAATTTTCTGTCATCAACTATGGACGCAATGACTGCATACATGTCATATGGCTTGTTGGGGTTGTCGGGAATTATTTCATCTAAGACATCGTCTTTTCTATCGATAGGGTCATCTGTCGGGACCTCGGGAGTTGTCTCAAGATTATTCTGAGGCAAATATGACAGCAATTCTCTTATTGTCTCAATACCCTCATCTTCAGTGTCTACGGCAAATTGAGCAACGCCGCTCTTACTTGCGTGAACGCTTGAGCCGCCAAGCTGTTCTTGTGTAACATCCTCACCCAGAACAGATTTAACTACTTTAGGTCCAGTCAGGAACATATAGCTTCCTTTGACCATTACGTTGAAATCCGTTAGTGCGGGGGAATAAACGGCGCCACCCGCGCACGGACCAAAAATGGCCGATATTTGCGGCACAACGCCGCTGGCCAAAATATTTCTCTGGAAAATTTCCGTATATCCCGCAAGGGCGTTGACACCCTCCTGTATACGTGCACCGCCGGAGTCATTGATTCCAATTACAGGGGCCCCGACTTTCATTGCCATGTCCATTACTTTGCAGATTTTTTGTGCAAAAGTCTCTGACAGCGAACCTCCAAAGACCGTAAAGTCCTGCGCAAAAACATAAACCAGACGTCCTCCAATTGTGCCATAACCAGTTACCACACCATCTCCAAGAAATGTGCTTTTATCCATTTCAAAATTTGTACAGCGGTGAGTGACAAACATGTCAAACTCTTCAAAGCTGCCCTCATCCAAAAGCATGTTAATTCTTTCACGTGCAGTATACTTACCTTTTTTGTGCTGGGAATCAATCCTTGCCTGACCTCCACCCAAGCGCGCTTTCTCTCTGAGAGTTATAAGCGCCTTAACTTCTTCTAGCTGCTGACTCATATATATTTATTTATTATTTTTTATTTGGTTTCTCACAAATTTCAGTCAGAACTCCAAGAGTGGATTTTGGATGCAAAAATGCAATATTCAATCCCTCTGCTCCGGGACGCGGAGTTTGGTCTATAAGTCTGATACCTTTGGCTTTAAGTTCATCAAGACATGTTTGAACACTTTGAGTTGCAAAAGCAATATGATGAATTCCTTCTCCTCTTTTTTCAATGAATTTTGCAATAGTGCCTTCAGGATCAGTGCTCTCCAAAAGCTCAAGCTTTGTTTGTCCGATTTTGAAGAATGCAGTTTTAACTTTTTGATCCTTAACTTCTTCTATAGAGTAACATTTAAGGCCAAGCATTTTTTCATAATAGGGAATAGCTTCATCCAGAGATTTGACCGCTATACCCAAATGTTCAATATGTGTTAATTCCATAATTAGATCTTTGATTATTGTTATAAAAACTCAGGTTTGTTCAAAATAAAACTAATCATTTTAATGAAGAGACAAATTTAAGAAATATTATATCTTTGTCAAAGTTTGAAAGAGGTTGTTTTTGCTACAACTTGTGAACAATAAATCAACCGCTTATAATTATTTGACGCCTTGTAAGAGGCGGTTATAGTTGGAATTTTATGAAATTAAAGTTTAATAATTATTATCTACTGATACTCTGGAGGTTAGTATTAGCTTATGTTTTATACTCAATATGCAGGATACTCTTTGTAGTCTGCAACTATTCGTTGATTGAAAATCCGTCTTTTCCTCAGATTATGAAAATGATGAGCGGCGGTTTAAGATTTGACACAACAGCAATTCTATATACCAACATACTTTACGTATTTCTCTCTTTTTTGCCCCTGCCATACGTAAAGCGGTCCAAGTTCCAAAAAATCCTTAAGTGGCTTTATGTGATTGTCAATTTCCTTGCAGTCTCCGTAAACCTTGCAGATACCGCTTATTTCAGATTCTCTTTCCGTCGCACATCTATGACTTTTTTCTCTGAATTTACCGGAGGAGTTAAGATTGGAAAAATACTTGCTGATAGTTTTGTGATGTATTGGTATTTGTTTGTGCTGGCTTTTGTCTTTCTAATTGCACTTATTTGGTTATCCGGAAGCTACGGGAAAGAGTGCAGACCACTTTATGGTTCTACTGTGGGTCGTGATGTTAAGTACTATAATTCAACGGATTACGGTATGAAATTTTATATCAGGCAAGCTATCGCTCTCATTATCACCGTCCCAATTTTTATAATAGGGGTGCGCGGTGGCGCAACCAGAACCACCAGACCCATAACGCTCAGCAATGCAGGTCAGTACGTGGAACGCTCTACACAAACGGCTGCGGTTTTAAATACGCCTTTCTGTCTTATAAGGACTATCGGCAAAGGAAAATATACAAGACAAGAATTTTACGGTAGTTATGAAGAAGCGGAAAGATATTACACTCCAATGCATTATTATGACATGGGTAACGCTCAGAATAATGATATGCTAAACATCACATCTTCAACTCCTTCTAAAATGAATGTGGTTGTCATTATTTTGGAAAGTTTTGGAGCTGAGAACATGGACTTTTTGAACCCTTCTTTGAATAAACGGTTTACTCCGTTTTTGGATTCTTTGAGCACGGAGGGTATTTTATGTACAAATGCTTTTGCAAACGGACGTAAATCCATTGATGCCGTCCCTTCCGTACTTGCTTCTATTCCAAGTCTTTTGACTCCGTTTGTTGTTACCCCCTATGCTAACGACAGAATTCACGGATTGCCTTATATACTTGATTCTCTCGGATATCATACGGCTTTCTTTCACGGGGCACCTGATAACTCCATGGGCATTAAAGCTGTAACTCACTTATGCGGTGTGCAGAATTATTACGGCAAAACAGAATTTAATGATGACTCTCAGTTTGACGGCGCATGGGGTATTTGGGACGAGCCGTTTTTGCAGTTTGTGGGGAGGACCATAAGCACTTTCAAAGAGCCTTTCTTTACAGGCGTATTTACCGTTTCTTCTCACCATCCCTTTAAAGTTCCGGCCAAATATGATAAGATTCTGCCTGCAGGCAAAACGCCTTTGTTAAAGCCTGTTGCATACACAGACATGGCGTTGCGCAAATTCTTCGCGTATGCATCGCGACAGCCGTGGTTTAAGAGAACCATATTTGTTTTATCTGCTGACCACGGTACATTCTGGAAGAACGCTCCGCAGTTTGCAAACCCAATTGGAAATACAAGGATTCCGATAATTTATTATGCTCCCGGTTTTATTAAGCCGCAACGTTATATGTCTGTCACTCAACAGATTGACGTAATGCCTACGGTTTTGGATATGATAGGGTACAAAGGAAAGTTCTTTGGTTTTGGTAATAGTATAATAGGTGAGAAGCACCGTACAAGGTTTGCCGTTAATTTTGCGACAGATGAGTTTCAAATGGTAAGAGGCGAGGGAGATACATTGCTTGTCCGCGGCGATAAGGGGCTTACGGCTGTATATATACTCTCTAAAGATCCAACTCTACAGCATAATCTGCTTGCGCCAGGAAGTGTCAGTGAAGGCACAAAACCTTCCGCCGGACCGCATTACGGACATGAAGCTAATCCGGGGATTAGGGATGTCCAATGTTTGCACCGTCAAGATGAATTTTTTAAGGCTGTTATTCAGCAGTACGTTAATCGCCTGATTGATAACCGAGTTCACTAACAGTATCATAGTTGTTTGCAGGTCATTTGCAATAAAAATATGGAATAAAAAAAGCCGCACTTTATGCGGCCTTTTTTATTCTTGTACAAGCAAATTGTAAATTATTTCTCTTCCTCCATATCGGAAAGGTCAAGCAGATGATAGACGTTCTGAACATCATCATCCTCTTCAATCCTATCAATAAGCTTGATGTTCTCTTCCATCTGATCTTTAGGCAGTTTCTTAAGGTCAACTGTCGGGATTCTCTCAAATCCGCCGCTTACCAATTCATACTTGTGGTCATCCAAATATTTTTGAATTGTGCCGAATGACTTGTAGCCCCCGTATATGTTGATGTAAGTATTTACGTTACCGTCCTTGTCCTCTTCCTCAGCTTTGAAGACTTCATCCGCTCCGCAGTCAATAAGCTCTAGCTCCAGTTCATCCATATCTAAAGGCTTTTCCGCGTTGTCTTTAATTTTAAAGACGCACTTGTGGTCAAACATGAAATCTACGCTGCCTGACGTCTGAAGAGTACCGCCAAATTTTGTGAAGTAGCTTCTGATGTTTGCAACCGTACGGGTAGGGTTGTCTGTTGCAGTCTCAATAAGAATTGCAATTCCGTGAGGTCCGTATCCTTCATAGACAACTTCTTTGTAATCCTGCTGATCTTTTTCCGCAGCACGTTTGATTGCTCTGTCTATGTTGTCCTTGGGCATGTTTTCCGTCTTTGCCGTTTGGATTATCGCACGCAAAGTCGGATTGAAGTTGGGATCACTGCCGCCGTTTTTGGCAGCAATGGTTATCTCTTTTCCAAGGCGGGTGAACACGCGAGCCATGTGTCCCCATCTCTTAAATTTCCTCTCTTTTCTGAATTCAAAAGCTCTTCCCATAAAATTGTGTAAACTGATAGATTATATCTATCGTATTATTTTAATAATTCAATTTCTGTGTTTATCCTTGAGATGTATTTTTCTATCTCAACGCCCTCCGGGGAATTAGGATAACCGTACTTTATTTTTTCATACATCTTAAGGGCGTCGTCTTTTTTGCCAAGGGCTTCATAACTTGTTGCGGCCTTCATTAGATAGGCGGCAGAGAAAATATTATCACTAATATCCGCCGCTCTCTTAAAGTAATCCACAGCCGTCTTGTTATCTCCCTTGTTAACGTATGCGTCTCCTATGCAAGACGTTGCGCGTCCAAGCATAATTTTGTCCTTGCCGTTGTATTTCTTTAGATAAGAAATAGCCTTGTCATAATTTCCAAGCTGAAACTCACAAATGCCAGCATACATATAGACTGCCTCACCCGCTTTTACGCCATATTCTTTCTCTACCTTGGCAAAACCAAGAGCATTGCCGTCTCCGTTCAGAGCCAGGTTAAATGAATCCATCCTAAAGTAGCGCTCTGCTACAAACATCTGGTTCTGAGCCTCTTTTTGTCTTGGCACAACTATGAAGTAATGGTAAGCCGCTATTAAGGCGGCAACAACAATCACCCCTCCGATGATGTAAATCATCAGCTTTTTATACTTCTCAAAAAATTGTTCGGTCCTTGTTAAGGCTTCTCCAACGTTTGCATTTGCATCTTGCTGAGCCTTTGCGTTCTTGTTATTATTAGACATAATCCTCGTTTTTTATGCAGGGTGCAAATTTACAACATTTTGCCAAACGCCAAAATGGAAAATGCCTTTTTTTAAGTGAATTTTGATAACTTTGTGAGCATTAAAGCCAAGATATGTTTCTAAATAGGATATTAGTCACAAACTTTAAAAATATTGCCTCTGCGGAATTGACATTCTCAAAGAAAATTAATTGCATAAGCGGCAATAACGGTGAGGGAAAAACCAATTTGTTAGATGCAATTTATTATCTATCAATGACTAAGAGTTTTTTCCATTTTCCCGACAGTTTTTCCATTCTGCATGGAGCCGCATCTGCAGCTCTTAACGGAACATATTCAATGGATGACGGCACGGAAAATAAAATCAGTCTGGGACTTGTAGCAAAGAAGAAGCAGCAAAAGGATGATGCCGGCATTTTGGAGGATAAGGCTCTAAAGCGTAATGGAAAGAGTTATAAAAAGTTATCTGAGCATATAGGTCTTCTGCCAATTGTTATGGTGTCTCCCTCTGATGTGGCGCTTGTAAATTCCGGCGGTGAGGAGAGGCGTAAGTTTGTAAATGCGCTGCTTTCTCAGGTTGACAATGAGTATCTTGTGAAAATCCAAAACTATTACAGGCTGCTTACTCAGAGAAATAAGCTGCTTAAAGATGAAAAATATTCAGCCGATTTGCTTGATACGCTAAATGTTCAGATGGATGAAAATGCTACCTATATATACGGCAGGAGAAAGGAGCTTTGTGAAAATCTGTCGGGACCGGTGGCTGAGTTTTACAAAAAGCTTAGCGGGGGCAAGGAGGATGTTAGGCTGAGATATATTTCAGATTTGGATAAAATGGGGTTTAATGAGCTTATGAACAAGTATTTGGAGCGGGATAAGATTTTTAAGTTTACAACTGCCGGAATTCATAAGGATGATGTCGTATTTGAGATAAGCGAGACTGTCGGACCCCTGCAATCACCTGATTTGCCTGCAAATGAGATGCCCTATTATCCTATAAAAAGATGCGGCAGCCAGGGACAGCAGAAGTGTTTTTTGATTGCTCTTAAACTGGCACAGTTCTTAATAATGAAGGAACTTAACAAGGGCATTGCTCCAATATTGCTTTTGGATGATGTGTTTGATAAGCTTGATATGCAGAGGGTTGAGTACTTGCTTGGGCTTGTTGCCGGAGATTCTTTTGGACAAATTTTTATAACTGACAGCAATAAGGTGAGGATGGGTAAACTGGTGCGCGGCATAGGGGGAGAAAACAGAGAGTTTGAGGTCAGCGGAGGTGAAGTTACAAGTATAAATGCAAAGTGATTATTTGTTAATAACTTATTTATAATTAGATACACAATATATGCCGTCAAATAAAAGAACGCAGAAGGCTATGACAATAGGGAGTATGATTTCTTCCTACCTGGAGCGGAACGGAAAGCTGAAGGGAGGTTTGCTTACGGGTAAGGTATTGAACAGCTGGGACAAGGCTTTGGGCGGCAGCATTGCAAAAGCTACCCTGGACAAACATTTTACAAATGGAACTCTTTATGTTACAATGAGTTCTTCTTTGGTGCGCAATGTGCTTGTGCAGGATAAGAAGGCTATAATAGAGAGAATCAATGAAGAGGCCGGCGGGGCGTATGTGAAGAAACTTGTTTTAAAATAGTTGGCACGCAGATAAAAATCGGGAATCCGATATTTTTGTACATAAAATAAGTTCTTGATAATAACTGATATGAACAAACCGTTAATCATAATTGACAATGCAATCCCTTTTATAAGGGGCGTATTTGAGCCTTATGCAAATGTTTGCTACTCAAAGGGCAGCGAGTTTGCTTCTTGTCCGCTTCCCCGTGATAATTGTGGTTGTGAAGGAAAATCTTCCGGCATGCTTGCAATTGACAGTGCGGAGATTCTGATTATCAGGACCCGTACAAAGTGCAATGCTGCTTTGCTGGATGGAACCCATGTAAAGATGATCGCAACAACAACAATAGGTGTAGATCATATTGATTTGAATTACTGCAAGTTGCACGGAATTAAAGTTGTAAGCGCGCCGGGCTGCAACAGCGGCGGAGTCATGCAATATGTATATACGGCGCTTTTTGCTCTTGCGGAGAAGTATAAAATTAATTTGTATCCCGACAGTCCGCTTACCATTGGCGTTATAGGAGTAGGGCATGTCGGGACAAAAGTTGCAGCACTGGGAGAGCATCTGGGATTCAGAGTGTTGCGCAATGACCCTCCAAAAGAGCGGGCGCAAGCTGAACTGGAGAACAATGCAGTAAAAATAAGTGATAAAATTTTTGAGCAAAAAACAGGGCGCATTGTTCACGTTGAGTATTCTTCTTTGCATTATCTTCTTAAAAATTCTGACATTGTAACTTTGCATGTGCCTTTGGATGAGAGCACCAGAGAGATGGCTAATGATGATTTTTTCTCAAAGATGAAAAGAGGCTCCGTCTTTTTTAATACATGCAGAGGAGAGGTGATGAGCAATAATGCTTTGCTAAATGCACTGGATGTTAACAATATAAATGGTTCCGAACGCGGTGACGGCGTATTAAGAGCGGCAGTCATAGATACGTGGAACAGCGAGCCCGGCATAAGTATAGATTTGCTTCAGGCTGTTGCTATTGCCACTCCTCATATTGCCGGTTATTCTTATGAAGGAAAGGTTAACGGCACTACTGTCGCAGTGCGAAAAGTGGCTGATTATATGGAAATTAAAGAGCTAAAAAAATATACTGTAGGGAATATAAAGGATATGCAGGGTGTTAAAACGGAGAATACGCCGCATATACATTTTCCGGGTTTGAATCAAAGTGAAATTGCTGGGCAACTGCTCCGAATTTTCCCGATTTGGGATTTGGATTCCAAATTGCGACAGCATCCGGAAAATTTTGAAAAACTTAGAAGCAATTATGAGTACAGACGTGAATTCATATATTAAAGAGCTGAAAAATAGAGGAATATCTAAGGCTCAGTTTGAAAATTCCATTGAAAGATTTGAGAAAGGATTTCCGTTTGTCAAAATTGTTGATGCAGCAACTCCAAAGAGAACGGAAGAACACTCTGTCAACGGAGGAGTCAAGGTCCTTTCCGAAGAGGAACAGGTTGAGGCTTTGAAAACCGCCTTTGGTCTTAAATCCGACGTGTGTAAATTTACTCCGGCCAGCGGTGCTGCCAGCAGAATGTTTAAGGATGTGTTTGCCGCCGGAGAGGAAGTTGACAATATATGTCACGATTCGGGAATTGACGATGTTTCTAACAACTGCGGCAATATGCTCAGTGCAAAAACGTTGGAAATTATTGAGAGTCTCAAAAAGAACTGGAAAAAATTCCCTTTTGAACTTGATATTAAAGGCGTGGCTACGGGAGAAAAAATCATTCACGCAATGATTGACGAGGGGGCTCTTAACCTTGGAGTGTATCCAAAAGGGTTGATACCTTTTCATAAATACAAAAAGAAAGGAAGTAGTTTTGTCCGCACTCCGTTTGAAGAGCATCTTGTAGAGGGAGCGCTTTATGCCCGTGATATTAAGGGTGTTGTAAGGATTATTTTTTCCGTTTCTCCGGAACACATTGGGGAATTCAAGAGTCTTTTTGAGAAGGTCCGCGACAGATATGAAGAGGAATACAGGTGTAAGTACAATCTTATGTTTACGTTGCAATCTTCTGCTACTGACATAGTTGCAGTGGACAAGGATAACAAGCCGTTTGAGAAAGAGGATGGTACTTTGCTTTTTCGTCCGGGAGGACACGGCGCTTTGCTTAAAAATTTAAATGAGATTGAGGCGGATTATATTTTTCTCAAAAATATAGATAATGTTGTTAAAGAGTTATTTATAAAGGAGACTACAAAGTGGAAAAAGGTGTTGCTGGGGCGCGCGGTTGAGCTTCATAACAAGTGTGCGCTTGTGATTTTAAATCTTGTGGAGTCGCTTAATGTTTTTGCAAAATATTCTAAGTTTGGAAAAGAAGATTTGAAAGTACCGCAGCTGGCTAAAAATAAGGAGATTGCAAGGCAAGAATTTGAGAAGGCAATAATAGATGCACGGAACTTTTTGAACGATGAATTCTGTGTTGTACTTCCGGAGACTAATGAACAGTCTAAACTTGTTCAGATGCTTCTTACAAAACTTAATCGTCCTATAAGAGTTTGCGGAATGGTTAAGAATGAGGGTGAACCGGGCGGAGGTCCGTTCATCGTAATGGATTCCGACGGCTCTACATCTCTTCAAATTCTGGAAGAATCGCAGATAGACAAGTCTGATCCTAAGGCTGTTGCAGCACTATCGCATTCCACGCATTTTAATCCGGTTGATATAGTATGTTCTGTTAAGAACTTTGCAGGCAAAAAATTTAATCTGGAAAATTTTACAAATCCAGATTCCGGTTTGATTTTGGAAAAGAGTTATAAGGGGAAACCTATTAGGACCCAAGAACTTCCTGGTCTATGGAACGGGGCGATGAGTAACTGGAATACGCAATTCATTGAAACTCCGTTGATTACTTTTAATCCCGTGAAGACCGTTTTTGATCTGTTGAGAAAGGAACATCAATAAATCGTCGCATTGCTTTATCTTGAGGAGATTACAAAAAATCCCGACAGTCTGATCTTCTGTCGGGATTTTAAAATATTAGTGATAATTGACTACCAGCCAAGAATGTGTGCAAACATCAATGGTGCCACTATGGTAGCGTCCGACTCTACGATGAATTTCGGACAGGTAGGGGAAAGTTTACCCCATGTAATCTTCTCATTAGGAACGGCTCCCGAGTATGAACCATAAGAGGTTGTGGAGTCCGATATTTGGCAGAAATATTGCCAAAGAGATACATCCTTCCATTCAAGATCTTGGGACATCATCGGTACACAGCAAATCGGGAAGTCACCAGCAGTGCCGCCGCCAATCTGGAAGAATCCGGTTCCGCGGCTTCCCTTAGGATTATTTTTCTGATACCAGTCAACAAGATGCATCATGGTTTCTATGCCGCCCTTAACAAGACTGGTTTGGAATTCTCCTCTGATGCAATGTGCGGTGAATATGTTTCCCGTTGTGCAATCTTCCCATGCAGGAATAATAATAGGAATATTCTTTTCGCAAGCTGCAAGTACCCAGCTGTCCTTAGGGTCTATTTCATAGTACTGTTTTAGTACTCCGCTGCGTATAACCTTATACATAAACTCATATGGGAACAAACGTTCGCCCTTAGCGGCAGAATCTTTCCATGCGTCCACAAGATGTTTTTCCAATCTTCTGAAAGCTTCTTCCTCCGGAATGCACGTATCAGTTACTCTGTTCATATGGTTCTCTAGAAGTTCCTGCTCCATATCCGGAGTAAGATCTCTATAATAAGGAACTCTCTTGTAATGCGTGTGAGCAACAAGATTCATAATATCTTCTTCCATATTATTTGCTGAACAGCAAACAATTGCGAATTTGTCTTGACGAATCATCTCTGCTAGAGATAGTCCAAGCTCCGCGGTACTCATTGCACCTGCCATAGCAAGCATCATCTTACCGCCCTCTGCCAGAAGCTTTTCATAAGCTACTGATGCATCCACCAAGGTTGCAGAATTAAAGTGGCGATAGTGGTGTTCTATAAACTGTGAAATAGGTCCTTTACTCATAATTTTATTTTTTTAAGTATTAAAATGTTCTTTTTCAAATATTAATAATTTTTTTGCAGGTCCGGCCAACTGATATGTATAATGCTCCCGCCGGCGCTCGCAAAATTATTAAATTTTAGTTAGATTTGCACGTATTTTTTTAAGGGACTTTTTTTTATTGTCCCGACGGTTTACAAACTTATTTAATAATGATCACAAAACAAGCAATTACAGCCTTCAGGAGCATTCACACACCGTTCTATTATTATGACATAGAATTACTTAAAAAGACCCTGGACATCTACACATCTTACATTAAGAAATTTAACTACAATGCGCATTATGCCGTCAAGGCTAATGCCGAGCCTAAAATTCTGCAAATCATTCAGAAAGCGGGACTTGGTGCCGACTGCGTAAGCGGCAATGAAGTCTCTCTTGCGATAAAGAGCGGATTTTCTCCCGACAAAATAGTATATGCCGGAGTTGGTAAATCAGATAAAGAAATAAAGACAGCCCTTAAGGCCGGTATCTTTGGATTCAATTGTGAATCAGTACCTGAGATTAAAGTTATTAATGACCTTGCCGCAGGAATGGGAAAGGTTGCAAGAATATCTTTAAGAGTAAATCCGGATATTGATGCGCATACTCACAAATATATTTCTACCGGAAGAAAAGAGGATAAATTCGGAGTAAGTCCCTGGGAATTTCAAGCTGTTGCCGATGAGTTGAGAAATTTCAAAAATATCAAAATGATTGGTCTGCATTTTCATGTCGGCTCTCAAATCACTGATATGAGCGTATTTCCAATGCTTTGCAAGATGATTGAGCAATTGCAGAAATGGTTTATTGACCATGACATCAAGATTGAGAACCTTAATCTTGGCGGCGGACTTGGAGTTGATTATGAAAATCCTACAAAGAATCCGGTTGCAAACTTTAAAGATTACTTTGAACTGATACATAAAAACTTGATTGTACGTCCCGGACAGAAAGTTCATTTTGAGCCCGGACGCGCTATTGTTGCGCAGTGCGGAGATTTGATTTCCAGGGTTTTATATGTCAAGATAGGGCAGAAGATGAAGTTTGTAATTCTTGATGCAGGAATGAATGACCTTATCAGACCAGCTCTTTATCAGGCAGTT
Source organism: Candidatus Egerieousia sp. (assembly GCA_036804445.1). Lineage (GTDB taxonomy): Bacteria > Bacteroidota > Bacteroidia > Bacteroidales > UBA932 > Egerieousia. The sequence continues at coordinate 20,681 of DAIRSJ010000011.1, read as the reverse complement.
CATGCAATTGATAATTTGACTTCCGATAAGAAACCTTTGAAATATGACGTAGTGGGACCAGTCTGTGAGAGCAGCGATAAATTTGCGCATGCTGTTCTGTTGCCTGAGACTCAGAGAGGTGACTTGTTTGCAATTCACACCGCAGGAGCTTACGGTCAGGTAATGGCCATGAAGTATAACCAGAGAGATTTGGCCAAGGCTTATTATTCCGATGAGATATTAAAAAAGTAAAATATTTTTTCTCCCGACAGATTAACTGTCGGGATTATAACGTTAATTATTAGTAGTTTATAGAAATGTTTGAGAACCTGATAGACAGACTGGAAAACTCCTTTAAAATGTTAAAAGGAGAGGGGAAGATTACGGAAATAAATATATCCGAGACTCTTAAGGAGGTGCGCAGAGCTTTGTTGGACGCCGATGTTAGCTATAAAGTTGCAAAGAGTTTTTGCGATGATGTTAAGGATATAGCTATAGGACAGAATGTTATAAAGTCTGTCAAGCCCAATCAGATGATGATAAAAATTGTCCATGATGAGCTTGCCAAACTGATGGGAAGCGAGGCCAGGGACATTAACATCAAGGGCAATCCGGGAATAGTTTTAGTTAGCGGTCTTCAGGGTTCAGGTAAAACTACTTTCTGTGCAAAACTTGCAAATTACTGCAAGAATAAAAGAGGCCAAAAAGTGTTGCTTGTTGCCGGTGATGTTTATCGTCCAGCGGCAATTGATCAGTTGAAGGTGCTTGCACAATCTATTGATGTTCCGGTATATACAGAGGATGGCGTACAGGACCCCGTTAAGATAGGGAAGCATTCCCTAAAGGTTGCGGAAGATGGACAGTACAACGTTGTAATTGTGGATACGGCCGGCCGTCTGGCAGTAGACAAGCAGATGATGGATGAGATCGGCTCTCTGAAAAAGGAGCTGAAACCAACCGAGACTTTGTTTGTTGTGGACTCTATGACAGGACAGGATGCGGTTGAAACCGCAAAGGTATTTAATGATGTGCTTGATTTTGACGGTGTTGTACTTACAAAGTTGGACGGTGATACAAGAGGCGGTGCTGCGCTTTCCATTAAGGCTGTTGTAAATAAGCCTATTAAATTCATAAGTTCCGGAGAAAAACTTGAAACACTGGATGTATTTCACCCTCAGAGAATTGCAGATAGAATTCTTGGAATGGGCGATGTTGTGACTTTGGTGGAGAAGGCTCAGGAGCAGATGAATGAGGATGAGGCCCGCAAACTTAAAAAGAAATTTATAAAGGACCAGTTTACCTTTAATGACTTTTACAAGCAGATTCAGCAAATCAAAAAGATGGGCAACATCAAAGATTTGGCAAGTATGATTCCAGGTGTTGGAAAGGCAATAAAAGATGTGGATATAGATAATAATTCTTTCAAAGGCGTTGAGGCTATCATTCAGTCTATGACCCCGTTTGAGAGGGAAAATCCGGAGATTTTGAACGGTAGCAGAAGGCAGAGGCTTGCCGGCGGGAGCGGTACTTCCATTGTTGAAGTAAACCGCCTTATCAAACAATTTGAGCAGACCCGTAAAGTGATGAAGAATGTTGCCGGAGGTGGCGCGGTTGGAATGAGGAAGAGAATGGCCGCCATGCAGCAGATGCAAAATGCGGGCAAACATTAACATAAGTGCAGAATATCTGTCGCGACAGTAAATATAAGATTATGGAATACAAGATATTAGACGGAAAGGCAACTTCCGCTGCCATTAAGGCAAGGCTTGCCGAAAAGGTTAAAGAGATAGTTGCAAACGGAGGCAAGCGCCCTCATCTTACCGTAATTTTGGTTGGTAATGACGGAGCGAGTATGACCTATGTTGCAAATAAAGAGAAATTTTGCAAGGAGATCGGTTTTGAATCGGAAGTTTTAAGATTGCCCGAGAGTGTTACGGAGGATGAGTTGCTCAAGAGAGTTGAGGTGATAAACAGGGATAATTCCGTTGACGGGCTGATTTGCCAGGTCCCGCTGCCAAAACATATTGATGCTCAAAAAATAATTGCGGCTATTTCCCCGTTTAAGGATGTTGACGGATTCCATCCGGTATCCGCCGGCAGAATGATGCTTGGGCTTCCTACATTCTTGCCTGCAACTCCCTATGGGATAATGACACTGCTTAAAGAGTACAAAATACCTACCCGCGGGAAACATTGTGTTGTCCTTGGGAGAAGTAATACTGTAGGCCGTCCGATTGCAAATCTTCTTTCCCAAAAGGGAGAACCGGGAGATTGCACGGTAACTATTTGTCACAGCAAAACGCCTGATATAGAGGAGTTCACAAAGAGAGCCGATATTATAATCGTTGCCCTTGGAGTACCTGCGTTCCTAAAAGGAAATATGGTAAAGGACGGTGCGGTTGTAATCGACGTCGGCATTACTCGCATTCCGGATGTATCCAAAAAAAGCGGGTTCCGGTTGCAGGGTGATGTTGACTTTCCGAGTGTCGCTCCAAAATGTTCCTATATAACACCTGTCCCCGGAGGTGTGGGTCCTATGACTGTAGTGTCTCTTATTGAGAACACTATTAAAGCGGCTGAAGGCAAAAAACAAGCTGCCTTGTAAAAAGAGTGACTTCTATAAAATAAGAGAGATTACATCAATTTCTTGTTGGTCTGTTTATTCCATATTTCCAACGCTTTGGGTGTTGCGGGACAGACTCTGACACATTTGCCGCAGCCGATGCAAAGATCATTGTTTACGGATGGGACCTTAAGTTTCTTGTTCTTAGGGGTGGCGACCATTGTTATTGCCTTCTTGGGGCAAATCTCTGCGCATTTTCCGCAGTTCTCTTTCTTAATATTTACGTTGCAGTTTTTTGAAACATAAACAGCCTTGTTTGGTGAAGCCGGTCTTTTTGCTCCGGGGCCGCCGTGCTGATTTTGCGGCTCTTGAAAGCCTTGGGGTTTAGTATTTTCCGTTATTCTTTCTGCTGCTCCAACCTTGCGGCTGATTCCATCAACAAGAAAAGCTGCAGCCAGTGCTCCCGCTGCAATTAACATTTTTCTTCTTCCTTTGTTAATCTCACTCATTGTATTTGTTTCTAATTAATCTGTTATCGCGACAGCATTTCCTGCATGCGCCTTTGAATTTGCATTCCGCAAAAACCGTGCGTAAAATTATGAATTTCTCCGCAAATAACGCTATATTTTCCTAAATTTGACATGTTAAAAATAGGTTATGAACCCATTGAAGCGAGTTTTTAGATTTTATTATTACGGTTTCAAAAGCATGAACGTAGGGAAAACTTTGTGGCTCATAATATTAATAAAGGTTATTGTGATTTTTTGTGTCCTCAGAATATTTTTCTTTAAGCCTGCGCTGAGCAAATACAAAACGCCGGAAGCAAAAGCAGAAAGAGTAATTGAGAATCTGACGACGCCAAAAAATTAAACTTATTTCAGAGAGATTTTTCGGGATAACTATAATAATAACAACTTAAACTTTATAGATATGCTTTTGACACAGGAACTTGTTACGGCTTCAAGGCTGCAGTTCGGACTGACGGCGATGTATCATTGGCTGTTTGTTCCCCTTACTTTGGGACTTGGATTTCTTATTGCGATAATGGAAACCAAGTATTATATTTCCAAAGATGAATTTTGGAAAAAAACCACACAGTTCTGGAGCAGAATTTTTGCCATTAATTTTGCCTGCGGCGTTGCAACGGGCATTATTTTGGAATTTGAATTCGGTACCAACTGGAGCAACTATTCATGGTTTGTGGGAGACATTTTTGGCGCTCCTCTTGCCATTGAAGGAATCTTTGCTTTCTTCATGGAGAGTACATTTTTTGCCGTTATGTATTTTGGCTGGGGCAAAGTAAGCAAAGGTTTCCATTTGATATCGACTTGGCTAACTGCTTGCGGTGCAGCTATTTCTGCTCTTTGGATCCTTGCGGCAAATGCATGGATGCAATATCCAGCCGGCATGCAGTTCAATCCCGCAACCGCTCGCAGCGAGATGGTAAACTTTTGGGCTGTTGCGTTTTCTCCGGTTGCAATTAATAAATTCTCACATTCTGTCACATTTGGATTTGTTCTTGGAAGCATTGTGGTGATAGGTATAAGCAGCTGGTATTTGCTTAGAAACAGAGATCAGAAATTTGCGCGCCAGAGCATTAAGTATGCTTCTGTATTTGGCTTGATATCGTGCATTTTACTTTGTACTTCAGGTCATAAATCCGCAGTTACCGTCTCCAGATATCAGCCTATGAAACTTGCCGCCATGGAAGGTTTGTACAATGGCCAAAAGGGAACTCCGTTGGTTGGTGTCGGAATAATTAATCCTGCAAAAACTTGGAATAATAATGAGCAGCCGTATCTGTTTAATATCTCAATTCCAAAAGGTCTTTCCATTCTTACAAATTGTAGCGCAAATAGCTTTGTGCCTGGCATTTCCGATATTATCAACGGCGGCTATGAATATATGGCTCCCGACGGTTCAATAAAAGTTGCGGTACCTTTTGCGGAAAAGGTTAAGAGCGGCAGAATTGCAATTAAAGCTCTTGAGGTTTACAATCAGATTAAAGATCAGACTGAAAGAGGGGCAAACGGACAAAAGTTTTTAGATGAGACTAAAAAGGTTTTTGATGAAAATTTTGAAAATTTCGGATATGGCTATATGAAAAATCCGGAAGAGAGCATTCCGCCTGTTGCCGCAACTTTTTACTCCTTCAGAGTTATGATTTGTCTTGCGGTATATTTCTTGTTTTTCTTGATTATCAGCTTGTTAATGTCACATAAGGATGGTCAGGCATGGGATATAAAAGATGACGGTAAGAGATGGAATCTGGAGAAAAATAAATGGTTCCTTGTTATTGCAATCATTTCCGTTCCGCTGGCTTACATTTGCGGAGAATGCGGGTGGTTGGTTGCAGAAATTGGAAGACAGCCTTGGACGATTCAAAATTTGCTGCCTGTAAATGCTGCGGTATCAGGTGTTTCTGCAAGCAACGTCTATACTACTTTTATAATATTCCTTGTTCTGTTTACAACTCTTCTTATTGCAGAACTAAGCATCATCTTCCGCCAGATTGGAAAAGGACCTGATGGAATTAAATGGTAGATCATTGATTATTAAAAGATTACAATTATGACAACATATCATTTTCTGCAACTATATTGGTGGGCTTTGGTTTCCCTTTTGGGAGCATTGCTTGTATTTCTCATGTTTGTACAAGGAGGACAGACTCTTCTGTACGGAACTGCAAAGAATGAGAATCAGAGGAATCTTCTCCTGACTATTTTCGGGCATAAATGGGAGATTACTTATACTACGCTTATAACTTTTGGCGGTGCTGCATTTGCTTCATTTCCACTGTTTTATTCAACAAGTTTTGGAGGCGCATATTGGCTGTGGATTTTAATTCTTCTGGTATTTGTCGTTCAGGCTTTCTCTTATGAATTCAGAAATAAAGAGCATAATCTTCTGGGCAAAAGAGCCTATGACGCTTTGCTGATGATTAACGGATGGCTGGGCACAATACTTTTGGGAGTAGCTGTCGGGAGCTTCTTTACGGGAGCAAATTTTAATGTGGACAAAATGAATATTACCATTAAATCGGCTAATATAATTTCTTATTGGACAAATGATTGGAAAGGTTTGGAACTGATTTGCAATCCTGTAAATCTTCTTCTTGGAGTCACGGTTTTGTTTGCGGCGCGCACCCTTGGTTTTTTATATACGATCAATCAGTGCAGAAGGATAGGGGGAGAGGATGCAGAACAACTGGCCCGGAGAGCAGGCGTCCAGCTAAAGATTAGCGCCTTAGGTTTTGTGGTTTTATTTGTGGTTTTTGTTTATGATTTGTTTATGATGCAAGGCTACAGAGTTAATGTTGCGGACGCGGTAAATGTAATAGGAGGACAGCCGGGGGCCAGCGGCAGGATTATTCCGGAAGCTCATGTGTATTTGCATAATATGCTGCAGGTTCCATGGATTATGGTCTTGCTGTTTGTCGGAGTTATAATGGTTCTTGCAGGCCTTGCAGGTGCTATTTTCTGCACTCACGGCAGGTGCGCCCTGTGCAAAAAATGCGGAATAGATCCATCCTCACAATGTCCGTTTAACAAGCATGCATTTTATGTTGTCGGTTTTGGAGTTGTATTTGCCGTATGGGCAATATTACTTAGTGCCGGCTTTAATGATACGGCATATTATCCGTCGTTGTATGATCCGCAGAATTCACTCACTTTATATAACAGTTCTTCCAGTTTATATACTCTTAAGGTAATGACGTATGTCTCTATAGCTGTGCCGTTTGTGGTATGGTATATTGTGTACGCATGGAGCAAAATGAATGCCGGTAAAGGTGACAGAACAGATTATTAGCATGATTATAGATTTGCGTAAAAGCGGAGTAAAATGATGTAACATAGTGACGTATAAAGTCGCATTAAAAAGATAAATATAAAACGGTAAATAGCCGCTGTGATAAAAAAAATTTGATGAAAAAGAAGTTTCATGTTGGTCTTCTGGTACGTGTCTTAATTGCAATTGCACTAGGTATTGGATGTTCTTATTTCTTTCCTGTTTGGGCGACAAAAGTGTTTGTTACTTTTAACGGATTATTTGGGAATTTTCTAAATTTCACAATTCCCCTTATTATTCTCGGACTAGTTGCCCCCGGCATAGCTGACTTAGGTAAAGGGGCGGGAAAACTGCTTTTAATAACAGTTGCAATTGCTTACGGATCAACGCTTTTTGCCGGCTATTTTTCTTACTTTATCTGCAGATGGTCATATCCACTTGTATTGGTGAAGGATCCAAATTTTACAAGGATTGCCACAACCTCTCCAAACTCGATTATGCCTTTCTTTACCATTGAGATGCCTCCAGTTTTTGGAGTAATGAGTGCTCTGATTTTGGCGTTCATACTTGGGCTCGGAGCTTCAATTATAAACGGAAATACGTTGACAAATGTTTTAAAAGATTTTAGGGATATTGTTGACTGGTTGATTAAGAAGGCAATAATTCCTCTTCTTCCACTTTTTATTTTTGGTATTTTTCTTAAGATGGGAATGGAAGGGCAGGTCAGTACAATACTTAAACTTTTCTTAAAGGTTATAATTATCATATTCATAATGCACGTTGCTCTGTTGCTGATTCAGTTTAGCGTTGCAGGTTCAATTGCACATAAGAATCCTCTAAAAGCTTTGCTGACAATGCTTCCCGCTTATTTTACCGCTCTCGGCACTCAGTCCTCTGCCGCAACAATTCCGGTCACATTGGCTCAGACAAAAAAGAATGGAGTGGACCCTGATCTTGCCGCGTTTACCGTCCCTTTATGTGCCACTATACATTTGGCGGGCAGCACTTTAAAAATAACCGCCTGTGCTTATGCTATTATGTGGATGCTTGGGATGTCAACCGGCCCGGGGCTTTTCACCGGCTTCATATTTTTGCTGGGAATCACTATGGTTGCGGCTCCCGGTGTTCCCGGAGGTGCTATCATGGCTGCTCTTGGAGTGCTTTCCAGTGTACTTGGATTTGATGCTACTTTGCAGGCGCTGATGATTGCTCTTTATATCACGATGGATTCTTTTGGTACGGCGTGCAATGTTACCGGTGACGGTGCTATTGCTCTGGTTGTTAACAGAATTTATAAAGGTTATAATTATAAACCGGATGCAGAATAAAAAAAAAGGCAACTTTAAGCTGCCTTTTTTTTTTATGAATTTTTGCAAAGTTTATTTGGCAAAAGCAATACTTCTGGTTTCACGAATGACGGTGATCTTAACCTGACCGGGATAAGTCATCTCATTCTGAATCTTCTTTGCGATTTCAGTGGATAAATTCTCCGCATCTTTATCAGATACTTGCTCGCTGCCTACGATTACGCGTAATTCGCGGCCGGCCTGAATCGCATAAGTTTTTGTAACTCCTGGATAAGATAAAGCAATGTCTTCCATATCCTTAAGACGTTTGATGTATGATTCAATGACCTCTCTTCTTGCACCCGGTCTTGCACCTGAAATAGCATCAGCAACCATAACAAGAGGGGAAATCAATGAGGTCATCTCTATCTCCTCATGGTGTGCGCCGATAGCATTGCAAATTTCCGGCTTTTCCTTGTATTGTTCTGCAAGCTTCTTTCCAAGCAATGCATGAGGTAATTCAGGATCTTCTTCAGAAACTTTTCCTATATCATGCAGCAAGCCTGCGCGCTTTGCAATCTTTGGATTTAGGTCAAGCTCGGAAGCCATTGTTGCACAGATGTTTGCAACCTCACGTGAGTGCTGTAGCAAATTTTGTCCATAGGATGAACGATATTTCATTCTTCCTATCAACTTCACAAGTTCTATGTTAAGTCCGTGAATACCAAGGTCTATGCAAGTTCTCTTTCCTGTCTCCAGAATTTCATCTTCCAGTTGTTTCTGAACTTTTACAACAACTTCTTCAATTCTTGCAGGGTGAATTCTGCCGTCTGCAACAAGCTGATGCAGAGCAAGTCTTGCAACTTCTCTTCTGACAGGATCAAATGCGGAAAGAAGAATTGCCTCAGGGGTGTCATCAACAACTATTTCAACTCCGGTTGCAGCCTCAAGCGCACGAATATTTCTTCCCTCGCGTCCGATAATTCTTCCTTTTATTTCATCATTGTCAATATTGAAGACTGTCACTGCATTCTCAATAGCAGTTTCCGGTGCCGTGCGCTGAATAGTATTGATTACAATGCGTTTTGCCTCTTTGGAAGCATTCAGTCTTGCCTCATCCATCACATCATTTATGTAGGATAGAGCTTCAGTTTTTGCCTCTGCTTTCATAGACTCTACAAGCTGTTTTTTTGCCTCTTCCGCTGAAAGTCCGGCAATATTTTCCAACTTGATAATTTCCTGTTGCCTCATCTTTTCAAACTCTTCATTCTTTTTGGCAACAATATCTGTCTGATTTTTAAGATTATTTCTAATGGCCTCTATCTCTCTCTCTTTATGAGCTAATTCACTAGACTGCTGGCAAATCTGATTCTCCTTAAGTTTGATTTTATTTTCAGCCTCCTTTAGAGCATTATTCTTGGAATTAATATACTGCTCATGTTCTGATTTTAGCTGAAGAAATTTTTCTTTAGCCTGAAAAATTTTCTCTTTTTTTATATTTTCACCCTCGACCTCAGCGTCGGCAAGCATTTTAGTCTTTTTGCTCTTAAGAACTATAGGCCTTATAAAGATGTAGCTGATAAGAAATCCTATCACAGCTGTTCCCACAAGCAAAATGGTGAGCGTTAAGATGTCAATTTGTTCCATGTATATATTGTATTTAGTTGCGGCTTACGCTACAAAACAACATATCGCAGAATACACCGGAGAAAATGAGCAAAGAAAAAAAGCCGTCAAGCAAAGCTGTTTTATGAAAAATCTTAATAATTTTAAGATTTGAGTTCCGGTTAAGACTTTGACTTCCAACGTCCCGCAAGCAGAATCCCCCTAAGGGTAACCTAGGCCTGTCATTGTCTGCCGAGTAGCTCGGTAACATTAAATAACTGTTGATTTTCGCAAAGAGCAGAGCCTGACGGCAACTTACTAATTCTTTCCTATGTAAGACTCCAATTGAGAGTTCATCTCCTTAAGTGCATAAAGCGTCTCATCTGATTCGCTTCCTTTTCTTAAAAGTTCCATGACAACTTTGATAAGTACAACTATAAGGCTATCGGCCCTGTAGTTAGTATCGGTCACATTACTCTCTTTTTTATGAGTCTTTCGGAAAGCATTTATTTCATCGTTAATAAGCTTCTCAGCTTTTATCCACAAATCCACCTCGCCTTGAGCTACGCTATAACCAAATTGTCTTCCATCGACAGTAATACTTACATATGTCTTGTTCTTGGTTAACGCCATTTCTCTCAATCATTTAATAGTGAGATGCATTTATCAATTTCCTTGATAATCTTTCCAATTCTGGCTTTTGCCTGCTTATCTCCTCCGGAGGTATTCAGAAAAGCCTGTTCAAGCTCTAAGTGCTCTAATTTTTTCTCTTGTTCTGCAATCTTGTTTTTAGCGTTTTGTAATTCCTTCTTTGTACGGTTAAGGTCGGAAAGGTACGCATCCCTATTGACGGCGGCATCCTCATATTTTGTAATAAGCCTAGCTATAAGCTTTTGCAGAGTTTCAATCGCCTTGTAAGTATCGTTTCTCATTGCCTTCCTTTACCGCAAGCAAAGTTAGGAAAAAATTTAACGTACAGAACTACACTTTGTTAATAATCTTAACTTTCTCCATTCCGGACCTGACTGCCTGCTCGTTCATAGGCAGCATTTTGTGGCTTCTTTCCGGAAGAGAATGTTTAAGACCAAGCATAACATTATCCAGTGTGACAATAGGTTTTATTTTTAGGAAAGCACCTAGAACCAACATGTTAAACAATTTTGTGTTGCCCATTTTTGCGCTCTCGTCCGCCGCGTCAATTGAGCAGACGGTGATATCTTTTCTGACCGGCAGCCTTGTGATTCCGTTAGGATCATACAGCAAAAGTCCGCCCGGCTTAACGGCCGGTTCAAACTTATCCATTGATTGCTGGTTAAGAATAATTGCATTATCATATTTGCTCAAGATAGGGGAGCTGATTTTCTTATCGCTCAAAATAACTGTTACATTGGCTGTTCCGCCTCTCATCTCAGGCCCATATGAAGGCATCCATGTAACTTCCATGTCTTGCATAATACCAGAGTATGCTAGAATTTTGCCCATTGACAGAACACCTTGTCCGCCAAATCCTGCTATAATTAATTCTTCTTTCATAATAATTTCATTTTTATTCCCGACAGTTTCTGTCGCGATTATTATACATTTTTCAAATCACCAAGAGGATAGAACGGGAACATGTTTTCTTCCATCCATGCAACGGATTTAACTGGTGATAGTTTCCAGTTTGAATTACAAGTACTTACAACTTCAACAAATGAAGCTCCTTTCTTTGCGGCAGAATTTTCAAATGCCTTTCTGATAGCAGCTTTTGTCTTGCGTACATTTCCCGGTGTGTTGCAGGTTTGTCTTGTTACATAGCATGCGCCGTCTAATTTTGCAATTAGCTCGGTCATTTTCAAAGGATATCCGTTAAGCTCTACGCATCTTCCGTAAGGTGTTGTTGCCGTGATTTGTCCAAGTAAAGTCGTAGGAGCCATCTGACCTCCCGTCATTCCGTAAATTGCATTATTGATAAAGATTACAATAATATTTTCACCTCTGTTGCATGCGTGTATAATTTCAGCTGCACCAATGGATGCCAAGTCTCCATCTCCCTGATATGTAAACACATACTTCTCCGGGTTTAATCTTTTAATAGCGGTTGCCAGCGCAGGCGCTCTTCCGTGAGCTGCCTCGGCCCAGTCAATATCGATATAGTTGTAGGCAAATACCGCACAGCCGACAGGAGATACGCCAATTGTTTTATCTTGTATTCCCATATCTTCTATAACCTCTGCAATTAACTTATGTACAATGCCGTGCGGGCATCCCGGACAGTAGTGCATAATATTATCTGTAAGAATCGGGGTTTTTCCGTAAACCTTGTTCTCCGGTTTAATCATATCTTTTATTTCCATAACATTCATCATTTAAAAAGTTACTTCTTAATTACTTTTTCCAGATTGTCTACAATCTCTTCCGGATTAGGAACCATTCCTCCCATTCTTCCATAGAAGTAGACAGGCTTTCTACCGTTGACAATCAAACGAATATCTTCTACCATTTGTCCTGCGCTAAGCTCAACTGAAATGATATCTTTCATCTGAGGAACCAGGGCATCTAATTGCTTCTCCGGGAAAGGCCACAAGGTAATCGGCCTCATCAAACCAAGCTTAATACCTCTCTCTCTTGCAAGCTCTACTGCGTTCTCTCCGATTCTGCTCAATGAACCAAATGCTACAAGTAAATGCTCTGCATCTTCTGTTTTATACATGGTGCATAAAGATTCATTAGCTTCAATCTCTCTGTATTTCTTTTGCAGTTTTATGTTGAATGCCTCCTGTACAGGTGATTCCAATGATAATGAAGTCATAATGTGGCGCTCTCTGTCTTTCTTTCCAAGAAGAGCCCATCCGCATCTTTGCTTAATTTCTGCGTCTGTCATTCTGGGTTTAATTGGACGAAATTCTACTTTTTCCATCATTTGTCCTACAACTCCGTCTGCAAGAATACAAGCAGGATTTCTGTACTTTATTGCAAGTTCAAAAGCCTGATCTACATAATCGTACATATCCTGAACGGATGCCGGTGCAAGAACTATCAGATGATAATCTCCGTGTCCGCCTCCCTTTACCGCCTGAAAATAATCAGATTGACTAGGCTGTATTGTACCAAGACCGGGACCGCCTCTCATTACATTTACAATCAGACAAGGTAGCTCTGTACCGGCAAGATAGCTAAGTCCCTCGCACATTAAGCTAAAGCCCGGGCTGCTGGTTGATGTCATAGATTTTTTGCCGGTGCAAGCGCCGCCGTAAACCATGTTGATTGATGCAACCTCACTTTCTGCCTGAAGTACGACCATCCCCGTGGTTTCCCAAGGTTTTTGTTCCATAAGTGTTTCCATCACTTCGCTCTGCGGAGTGATAGGATATCCAAAGTAACCGTCAACACCGCTTCTAATTGCGCCATAGGCGATTGCCTCGTTTCCTTTCATTAATATTTTCTCTGCCATAATAAAATTATTTTCCGGTTAATGTTTAGATTTTGACTCTGTAAACCGTAATAACAGAGTCCGGACACATAGTTGCACAATTTGTGCAACCAACACAGGTATCGGGATTCACTAGTGTTACAAAGTGATACCCTCTACCGTTCACTTCCTTAGCAAGTTCAATTGACTTGGTAGGGCAGTTGGCTACGCAAAGCCCGCATCCTTTGCAGCGTTCTTTGTCAGCCACTATAGTACCTTTCATTGCCATATAAATTGTTATTTAATTGTTAATGTATTTATTTGAATCTATTATATATAATTGTTAATCAGCGTATCCCGCATAATGTCCAAAGCCCTTTGCAATGCCTCTGAGCACATAGTGCCACCTGATTATTATTCCTATTATGCAAATTATTCCAATTATCACCAGCCCCTTGTATGAAGGGTCAAGATTTTTCCACCAGTTGCCAATTCTTGTCTCTTCAATTTTTTTCATTTCAATAAGATGTTTTTTCTATTCTTATTTTAACATCTATAGCGGTTAATCCCCTCTCATTCCCAATTAGAGGGTTCAAGTCCATTTCTGCAATTTCCGGAGCGGCAATGCAAAGTGCGGAGACTCTCCTTATTGTCTCATTAAACATTATTTCATTTACTCCCTCTTGGCCTCTGTATCCGCTGATGATAGGATATCCCTTAAGAGAGTGAATCATCTTATTTGCCTCATTTTCAGACACCGGTGCAAGAGCGGATTTTACATCCTTAATTACTTCAACAAAAATGCCGCCAAGACCGCACATTACCATCGGTCCAAAATTTCTCTCTCTCTTCACTCCTATGAAAATTTCAATACCTTCAAGCATCGGCTGAATCAAAACACCGCTAACACCTTCAATATTAGTCATTCTCTCAAATTCGGTTTTAAGAGTATGTTCATCTGAAATGTTAAGAGAAACCCCATCTATATCTATTTTGTTAATCGGACCTATGACTTTCATTGCAACAGGATATCCAATTTCAATAGCTGCTTTTACAGCCTCTTTTGCCTTAAGTGCGATTTCCTGCTTTGTCCTGTTTATTCCGCTTGCATCCATAAGTTCCTGCACCATAAACGGAGGCATCCATCCGTCGGGACTTTTTTTTATAATGTCTCTAATCATCTGCTTATCAATAGCCGGAGAAGAACTGTCGTTAAATACTCGTGGTGCGTTCAATACATCAGCCAGCGCTTCCCCAAAAACAACCTCATCCGTAAATGTAATGCCGCCTTTGTTATGGTACTCTTTAATGTAAGCCTCCGAATGAGAAGTAGATGGAAATACAGGATATATCGGTTTTGGTGTGGCCTTTATTTTTCTGAAAAGTACATTATAAATTTCCGCGGAATCGCTTAACCCTGGACAGCCAAAAATTACTACTGTAGCATCTATCTGAGGATCAGTGTCATATTTATCCATTAAAGCAGACATCTGTCCTGCAGTTTTGCCATACATATAATCTTCAAAGAAAACCCGCTGAACGTCTATGCCGTTGTGTTCCAGTGCATCTGTCAGCATAACAGCAGGTCCTCCCGCCTGAGTCAGCACGGCAATTTTTTTCCCTTTAGGTCTGGGTTTTGACAGAATGCCGGCAATGTTCATCATCTCCTCTCTGCCGTAAGCCCTTATTATACCGCATTTTGCAAAGAGAGCTCCAACCGCTTTTGTTGGCGATGCAAGCATACCGGTATGAGAAATTCCGTGTGAAATTTCATCGTTGCTGCAGCCGCCTTTTATTGCCACAATACCGGCTCCTTTATTTACCAGCGAGCGTGAGTGTTTAAGCAACTTTTCAGAATCGGATATCTTCTCTATGTATACCGCTATAACTTTTTTCTCACAAATTTTAGCATCATAATTCTCATCCATCCATTCAATTACATCTTCAACAGATGTTTGAAGGGAGTAACCGACGGAGATTATATTAGATATTTTTATCCCGTACTTAACTGCAGATTCTACAAGAAAAACAATTGTGGTCCTTGATGATGATATTATATCAATTCCATCTTTTGTGCATGTAATTGTATTGATAAAAATACTTGAATACCACGGAGTAACAATTCCTGCAGAGTTGGGGCCAATTATAGCGGCACCGTAATTCTTTGCAATCTCCGCTATTTTTTTTTCCGCATTTTCCTGTGTTATACCCTCCTGGGATATTTTGTCAGAGCAAATGATAATAGCTCTGCATTCTTTCTTTTCGCACAAGGTTTCTATGGTTTCCATGCAGCAACCGTCATCTTCTGCAATTATAGCAAGGTCACTGTCGGGAATATCATTAACGGAACTGTATGTTCTCATTCCCTGGACATTTTGTTCGGTCTTGTTTATTGCGTAAATATCTCCCTGAAAGTTGTTGATAATAAGGTTTTTCAAAGCACCTCCACCGGGTCTTGACGGATCATTTGATCCCCCAAACACGGCAATGCTTTTTGGTTTGATTAACTGTTCTGTTATCATTATGCCTCCTGCCTTTTATCAAATTGGGCCATAAAAATATAAAAAATGTTATTTTAAAGCAAGATTTTTGCTTTAAAATAAACTTATTTTGCTTGATATGCTTTAAATTTAAAATGATATGGACATGTAATTGCTTATAAATGATACTTATAAGCGAGTACAAGATTTAAAACCGCGAAATTGAGCGGTTTTTTATGGAATTTATGTGATTTTAGTTACAGATTGTTAGGCTTATTTTATTATTTTTGTGCGCAACAATGAATAGGATTTTAATAAGAAACATATATCTGAGTGGTACCCAGAAAGATATTCTTATAAAGGGTAACAAAATTGCTGCAATTAATGATGCTTGCGGGTCACATAGTGACGAGAAGGTTGTCGCTTCCATGCAAAAGTCAATCGAGAACGGCGGTAAGTTTAAAGTTATTGACGGGACGGGAAAAGCAATAATCCCGGGATTTGCCAATATGCATACTCATGCCGCAATGACAATTATGCGCGGGACTCAGGAGGACGTTAATTTAAAACATTGGCTTAAGGCAATTTGGAAGCAAGAGAACAAACTGGATGAGGAACTGATATATTGGGGAACCAAACTGGCTTGTGTTGAGATGATTAAAACAGGCACTACTTGCTACAATGATCAGTACTGGATGCCGGACACGGCTGTTAAAGCCGCCGCGGAAATGGGCGTAAGAAGTTGGCATTCATACGTTTTCCTGGACGCTTTTAATAAAAAGAAGGCTGCCTTGCAGAGGGAGCAGTGTCAGGCTATGTACGAGGCATCTAAAAAGTGGAATCCCATTACATGCTTTGAAGTTGCGGTTCATGCCCCTTACACCGTAAGTGCAGACAATATTAAGTGGGCAAGCAACTTTGCAAGAGAGCACAATCTGTTCCTTCATATTCATATTGCCGAGACCGGCCAGGAGAGACTGGACAGTTTGAGAAAGCATCACTGTAACCCCGTTGAGTATGTTGACAGGCTTGGCGTTTTGGGACCGGAAGTAATTGCTGCTCATTGTGTATGGATTGATGAAGAGGGTATCGCTACGCTGGGAAAATGCAAGGTAAATGTAGTGCATAACATAAATTCCAATTTAAAATTGGCTTCCGGATATAAATTTAAGTTCAAAGAACTTGCGGATGCCGGAGCAAATGTTTGCATTGGTACGGACGGTTGCGCGTCATCAAACAATTTGGACATGCTTGAGGCAGTTAAGACATCTGCGCTTGTGCAGAAGGCATGGAGAAAAGATCCTATGGCCATTCCTTTAAGTCAGCTTTTTAAATCCGCAACGCTAAACGGATATAAGGCCTTTGGTTTGAATGGCGGAGAAATTAGGGTTGGGGCGCTAGCGGATTTCAGTTTGATTAGCATTGATAATTACGCTTTTACGCCTAATGTTAATTTTCTTGCAAATCTTATTTACTCGGCGCATTCTAATTGCGTAGACACGGTGATTTGCGACGGAAAAATCTTGATGCATAATGGCAAGATCAGAGGAGAGGAGAGGATTTTGAATGAAGTAAGGCGCCTTTACAAAAAAATTCTGTTTTAACGGGTTAACTGAAAATATTTGAAAAATATAAATAATGGACCAAAGAGAAAAAATAATCTATCAGGCTGCGGACTTTATAAAAAATAAAATCGGCGGAAGAGAGCCTTCTGCCGGAATCGTTCTTGGAAGCGGATTGGGTAATCTTGCCGATAAGATTGAAAATCCGGTAGTCATACCATATAAGGAAATCCCAAATTTTCCTGTTTCTACAGCCGTTGGCCATAAGGGCAATTTGATTATAGGACAGCTTGGCGGTAAGTGCGTCATAACAATGCAGGGGAGGTTTCATTACTATGAAGGTTACACAATGGATCAGGTTACCATTGGCATAAGAGTAATGAAAGTCCTCGGAATAAAGTATCTGTTTGTTTCATGCGCATGCGGCGGTCTTAATCCGGCGTACAGAGTAGGGGATATC
The DNA here is from genome assembly GCA_036804445.1 of Candidatus Egerieousia sp. GTDB lineage: Bacteria > Bacteroidota > Bacteroidia > Bacteroidales > UBA932 > Egerieousia. The sequence continues at coordinate 3,566 of DAIRSJ010000011.1, read as the reverse complement.
ATGGCAATTAAGGACCATATTAATTTTTTGCCTAATCCTCTGATTGGTAAAAATATGGAGAGTTTTGGCGTAAGATTTCCGGATATGTCTCACCCTTACGATGTCGAGCTAATTCAGAAGGGCCATGAGATCGCCAAAAATAACGGATTTGATTTAAAGGAAGGTGTTTATGTTGCGGGAACAGGGCCTTCATATGAGACTAAGGCTGAATATAAATTCTTTAGATTTATTGGAGGAGATGCTGTTGCAATGTCCACGGTTCCAGAAGTTATAGTTGCGCGCCATTGTGATATAAAAGTATTTGGCGTTTCTGTTATTACCAATGCGGCTCACGATACGGAAAAAGAGGATTTTGTAAATGATGAGCAAGAAGTAATTAAAGCGGCCGATACTGCCGTTGATAAAATGACGGCTTTATTTACCGGTTTAATTGCCTATATCTGAGATGATAAAAAACGTTATATTTGATTGCGGAGGTGTAATTGTAACTCTCAACAGAGATAACTGCATAAATGCGTTTTCAAAAATTTTGGGTTTCCCCGATTTTGGAAAATATTTGTCCGACTACGCGCAAAAGGGTTTCTTTGCACAGTTTGAAAACGGAGACTTAAAAGCATCTGAGTTTAGACAAATAGTCAGGCAACACTCTACCATTAAAGAACTTACGGATGAGGAAATAGACTATGCCATAGGAAGTTTTCTCACTGGTGTTAATCAAGCAAAGGTTAAGTATCTTCTTAAGTTAAAGAGGAACTATGACCTGTATTTATTAAGCAATATCAATCCTATTGCGTGGAAACGTTCAAAAAAACTATTTAAAGAATCTTACGGAGTTAGAATGAGTGATGTTTTTAGAAAAAGGTTTCTTTCATACAGAATGAATATGTCAAAGCCAGGTGAAGATATATTTAAAGAGGCTGTGAGAGAGGGGGGCTTTATTCCGGAAGAAACTCTTTTTATTGACGATGGCCAGGCAAATATTGATACCGCAAAAAAGCTTGGATTTAAAGTGTTGTTATTTGATGTTAATAAAGATATTGAGGTTCAGGTACAACCGCTTCTTGATGCCGATGCAATAGAGTGTGAACGGAAAGTTAAAACGGATCCAAATGATTAAATTTATTAGTCTTGCAAGCGGCAGCAGTGGCAACTGTTATTATTTCACAAACGGAAAAGTTACTTTTTTAATAGATGCCGGAGTCGGGCCGCGTTCTGCAAAGAAAATTTTGGAAGAGCACGGATTGTCACTGCAAAGCATTGATTTCATATTAGTTACTCATGACCATATTGATCATATAAAAGCTCTTGGAATTATTGCGGAAAAATTTAACAAGCCTGTTTATGCAACTCAAAAACTTATTGACTCTTTTGAAAATCACAGTTGTACAAGGGGAAGATTATGGGGAAGAGTTAAGGCAATCGACTTACTGCGGCAGACAGAAGTTGAAGGGGTGAAGTTCATACCTTTTCCGGTTCCGCATGATGCAGCTCAGACTGTGGGTTATTTTATTGAATTTGACGGTAAGAAAATCACACTTGTAACTGACTGTGCCTCTGTAAATGAATATGTTATAAAGTATTCAAAAAAGGCGGATACGCTTATTTTTGAAACCAATTATGATGAAGAGATGCTTGCAGAAGGCTCTTATCCTCAAGATTTAAAGGAGCGTATCAGCAATTCTGAAACAGGACATTTAAGTAACAGAGAAGCGGCGGAATCTATTCAAGAGATATACGCAGAGCGAGAGGGCGCGCTTGATCATATTTTCCTGTGCCATTTGTCAGATAATAATAATACACCTGAACTGGCTCGCAATTGTGTTGCCGCCGCATTGGCCAAAATAGGCGTAAAAAAAGAGAGCGTGGTGCTGGACTGTCTCATCCGCGGCCACGCCTCCAAATTATATTCTTTGTAAATCCGTCTCTCGACAGATCTATTTACAATTTAGGACCGGCATCTACAAGAGCCATTCCTGCAGGATTATAGGTGAATTTAGTAAAGTTCTTAATGAACCTTGCAGCTAAATCCAGAGCCTTTACTTCCCACTGCTGTTCATTTGCATAAGTATCTCTTGGGTCAAGAATCTTTGGGTCAACACCGGGAAGTACTGTCGGGATTCTAAAATTGAAATAAGGAAGAACCTTTGTCGGAGCCTTATCTATCGAACCGTCAAGAATTGCATTGATAATGCCTCTGGTATCTTTGATAGATATTCTCTTGCCTGTTCCGTTCCAACCGGTGTTAACAAGGTATGCTTTTGCACCGGACTGATTCATTCTTTTAACAAGTTCTTCTCCGTATTTTGTCGGATGAAGTGAAAGGAATGCGGCACCAAAACATGCTGAGAATGTAGGGGTCGGTTCTGTAATTCCGCGCTCCGTTCCTGCAAGCTTTGCAGTAAATCCGCTTAAGAAATAATACTTAGTCTGCTCGGGGTCAAGAACTGATACCGGAGGAAGAACTCCAAACGCATCAGCAGAAAGGAAGATAACCTTTTTTGCTGCCGGAGCTTTTGAGATAGGTTTTACAATATTTTTGATATGATAAATAGGGTAAGAAACTCTTGTATTCTCAGTAACGCTCTTATCCGCAAAATCAATCTCGCCTTTTTCATCTACCGTAACATTCTCTAACAGAGCGTCTTTCTTAATCGCATTGTAAATATCAGGCTCTGCCTCTTTATCAAGATTGATAACCTTTGCATAACAACCTCCCTCAAAGTTGAATATTCCGTCATTGTCCCATCCGTGCTCATCATCACCGATAAGCGCTCTGTTAGGATCGGTAGACAGGGTTGTCTTTCCGGTTCCGCTCAATCCAAAGAAAATAGCAGTTTCCCCTTTGTCATTTGTGTTTGCAGAGCAGTGCATTGCTGCAATCCCCTGCATGGGAAGAAGATAGTTCATGTAAGAGAATAAGCCCTTTTTCATTTCTCCGCCATACCAAGTGTTGAGGATAACCATCATTTTTTCCGTAATGTTGAATACAACGGCCGTCTCGGAATTAAGACCAAGCTCCTTATAATTTTCCACCTTAGCCTTTGATGCATTAAGTACTACAAAATCAGGTTCTCCATAGTTTTTTAGCTCTTCTTCCGTAGGACGGATGAACATGTTCTTTACAAAATGAGCCTGCCACGCAACCTCCACTATGAATCTGACTTTGATCCTTGTATTTTCATTGGCACCGCAGTAGGCATCCATTACGTAGAGCTTCTTACTGGACAACTCTTTTTTTGCAATGTCTTTAAGAACGCTCCAAGTTTTCTTGGAAGCAGGTTTATTGTCATTTTTGTACTCATCTGAAGTCCACCAGATGGTGTCTTTTGATTTCTCATCCATTACCCAGAATTTATCCTTAGGAGAACGTCCAGTGTAAATTCCGGTCATTACGTTAACTGCGCCCAGCTCGGTTAGCTGTCCTTTGTCATAGCCGGTAAGACCCGGTTCCATTTCCTCTTTGTACAGCGTCTCATAAGAAGGGTTGTAAAAAACTTCCTTCACACCTGTGATGCCATACTTGCTTAAATCAATATTTGCCATAACCTAATAAGATTAATTAATAA
>DAIRSJ010000010.1:2280-35026 GCA_036804445.1 Candidatus Egerieousia sp. | reverse complement strand
CTATTTTACCTTCCGCCTCCTGCAAAGATAAGAACCAATTCGTACTTAAGCACTCATCCCTGAAACTTCCTTTGAATGGTCCTATTTATCGGGTCAGGATCACAAAATATGGCAGTTGACCTGTGTGTTTTATCCTAAATATGGCAGTATAAATGTTGATTTTATCCTAAATATGGCAGTTGCATAAAAATATTCATTACCTCTGAGTAGTTAAAATCTATGTTTATGTAAGAAACTATGTTCACGCCCAGAAGAACATGTAGTTGAGTTAGATAGTGATATGGCTCAGGTAGTAGTAGGCGTCAGACGAAGTGGAAAGTCAACATTATGCTACAATTTGCTTAAAGAAAAAGGAGATCCATTTGCTTATGCAAACTTTGACGATGAGCGATTCTTAGATATGACATCTAAAGATCTTAATACAGTGTTGGAGGTGCTATATAAAATTTACGGAGATTTTAAACGCTTGTTTTTAGATGAAATTCAAAATGTATCTGGTTGGCATCTATTCGTCAGCAGACTACTCCGGCAAGGATTTCATGTTATTCTTACAGGATCCAACGCAAAGTTATTAAGTGGTGAACTTGCTACTCACCTCACAGGTCGGCATGACAAAATCGAGCTTTTCCCTTTTTCCTTCTCTGATTTTTGTCATTGTAAAGGAGTTGACTTGAAATTGCAGACCACTCAAGGAGAAGCATACAGAAGGAGTGCTTTTGATGAGTACCTGAGGCAAGGCGGATTCCCGGAAGTATTACATAAAAAGAGCAAGACTGGCTATGTTAGCAATCTGGTTGATAATATTCTAAAGCGAGACATAGAGCAAAGACATAAAATCAAATACGTCAGAGCATTTGAACATCTGGCACAACATTTATTGAATGTTTCTCCAGTAATAATAGTCGAAAAGAATTTGGCAAATCTAATGGGCTTCAAATCTCATCATACCGTAGATAATTACATTGGATATTTGAAAGAAGCATATCTATTGTCCGGACTGCCAAAATACTCAGTGAAAAGCAAACAGAGAATGCGTGACGAAAAGATCTACCCGATAGACGTAGCTCTTATGGATGGTAGAGAGGATGCTATGGTTGGAGAAAATCTGGGATGGAGATTAGAAAGCATTGTTTACATTGAACTGTTGCGGAGAAATAAACCACTTGAGCGAGATGTTTATTATTTCAGGAATGCAGATGGCTATGAAGCCGATTTTGTTGTGTGCAAAGGAGACCATGTTGAGGGAATATATCAGGTCTGTTATGATTTGTCAAAAGAAAAGACCCGTTCGCGTGAAATAAGGGGTTTACTGACTGCTTCTAACCAGACGCGCTGCAACAATCTTTTCCTCATTACCGATTTTCAACGGGAAGAGTTAGAACAGGCAGGAAAGACAATAAAGATAATCCCTGCATACGAGTGGTTAATTCAAGACGTTTAGTTATTGATAAGTTTCGGGAGTGTCAGATAAACTGTGTTAAGCAAGGATAAAGGATTGTCTTTTTACAACACCAATCCTATAGAACTTGATGCACATAATATGATTTTTGAGCCTTGTGTCTTAGGGAATAAAAACTTCTAAAAAACAGACGCGCATTCAAAGGTAACAAAAATTTAATCAAAGTATTACAAGGAAAAAATTCTGCGGTGAATCAACCGCAGATTTTTTTTTTAGTTTTGCAATGTGGCAACCAAGATCCGCATCTGATTACGGCGATTTTTTACTAGACGGCAACCAAGAATCCCACAAAAGAGTTTGGAATTTTATAACCTTGCAAATAGGGCTATTATAATGAATTGCTAAAAATTATTATTCACTTTAATATATAATCACATGAAAAGCAAAACTTTATTTTTGTTGATCACAGCATTGTTGTTTTCCTTTAGCCTAAGCGCTCAGGAGAAGGACACTTGCAAGCACAAGATGTGCGTCAAAATGGGTGCCGCGGCTACTCAAATTAACGATGTCCGTTATAACCAGTACGGTGTTGCCGTTAACAGACTTCAGCTTTCCGCTGAGGACAGAGACGGCATACTAGTATTTGAAGCTCCGGATCAGAGTTATAAATTATGGTTTGATAACAGAGTTCAAGTTGACGGAGCTACGTTCTTTGGCAATGATAAAAACTTTGACAAGATTGGAGACGGTGTCTCAATCAGAAGAGCCAGATTTGCAGTAAAAGCCAAAATAAAAGATTGGTACGGTGAGTTAGACATGGATTTTGCCAACGGAGTATTTGAGCTTAAAGATGCTGTTGTAAGTTACTTTGGCGTAAAGAATTTTGAATTTACAGCGGGTAACTTTAAAGAGGGATTCTCCATGGAAGAGACAACTACTTCCAGATATCTTCCCTTCATTGAGCGTCCTATGGTTGTAGGCACGTTTGCTCCTTCCCGTCACATTGGCATTCAGGCAACTTACAGCAACAAGGCAATCCTTGCTATTGCAGGAGTTCATTTTCAGTCTGTTGAAGATTCGGAAATTAGAACTAACGTAGAGGATAATAACAAAGATTACGGCCGCAATACAGGTCATTCATTTACAGGCAAATTAGTTTATATGCCTTTCTATGATAAACAAGATTACGGTTTGCATTTTGGTGCTGCGGCTTCTTACAGAGTGCCAAAATCAGACATGGCAACCAGCGAGTATGGTGGAGTAAGATACAGTACCAGAAACGGCACATCTATTAATCGCAAGAAATATCTTGATACAGACGTTATTCCAAACGTTGACCATGATTTCCTTTACGGTTTTGAACTTGCAGGTTTCTACAAAAGTTTAAGATTCCAGAGCGAGTACATTGGCAACAACACTTATATCAAGAATGACGGTCCAACTTATAAATTCAGCGGATGGTATGCTTATGTCGGATATCTTCTGTTTGGCGGTCATCAGAGATATAACACGGCAGAAGGAGAATTCACACAGCCTTCCAGAGGTCACGAATGGGGTGATGTTGAGGTACTTGGAAGATATGAGTATTTGACTCTTAATTCAAAGAATATCTATGGAGGTTCCGGTCAGGCTTACACATTTGGTCTAACATATTACATTACAAATAATGTAAAAATAGAGGTTAACTACCAGTACAATGATAACGACCGTTATGCAAACGGAAAGGGCAAACTTAAGACGGGTTATGACGCAAGCGGAAAAGCTACCAGCGACTATACAAAGATAGTTGATAAGAAAGGCAAAGGCGGCGTAGATTATAATATGCTTGCAATGCGTTTTGAAGTTGACTTCTAGTAACTACAATGGAACACATTGAATATTAGAAATATATAGAATAATAAAATAAATGAAATATATTATGAAGAAATTTTTAACAGTAATCATGACAGTTCTTGCATTGTCATTGGTGATGTCTTCATGTGTAAAAGACAAAATGTTTGTGGGCGACCCTTCAATTTCAAGCATTGTTTTTTCGCCTACATCAGTAACTCCGTACGACGAGGTAACTGTTTCCGCAACTCTTTATGATCTTAGCGGAATAAAATCAGCAATAGTTAATTATAAGGTTAGCGGCGGAAGCTCTTCCGCTGTTGCAATGACTGCAAGCGGAGATACTTACTCTGCAAAAATTCCAGTTCAGGCGGATAAGGCTGTTGTTGCCTTCACTATTACTGCAATCAGCAATAATAACAGAACCACAACGTCTGTTTCACAAAGCTATACTGTCGGGATACAATATGGTGAACTTAACGATATTAGATTAAATGAACTTAACTCTTCCACCAAGTTTATAGAGATTTACAACCCTACTTCAAAACCAATTGTTATTGGAGGAATCAAGTTTGCAAAAAATGCTGCAGATGCATATTTTGTAGATGCAGCCGGAGCTACCTTACAAGTTGCAACAGGTACGGTGCTTAACCCAAAGAGCTATGCGATAATGGGTTGCAAAGGCGCGGATTTAAGCAGCACTGCAACAACCGCAGGCGCCCTTTATCTTGGAACGTCTACAACAGGTTTGTCGGGTTCTAAATCTTTGCTTGTTATAATGCAAGATAAAGATGGAAACAAGATTGACAGCTTTGTAAATTCCGCAGTTGCAACTCCTGCAATAACAGATACATGGGACGGGGCGGTAGAATACACATTTACGGATGCCTCACGTGTTCCGGACGGAAGCGGAGATTTTTATTCATTAACAGACGGAACTCCGGGTGTAACCAACGGAACTACACCTTCCGCTGACAAGTTCACTCATAAATTGAACTAATAGCAGATAAGATTTGATATTAGCATTCTGTAAGTTAATCACAGAATGCTAATATCTGATTTAAAACAAGTTAAAAAGAAAAATATGGCAAAAGAAGAGATGAAAATTGGAGAGATATCAAAACCTCGTTTTGAATTCCGTTCTTTCGGGCAGAGTTTCTGCAAGGCGGCCGAAAGAATGGCTCGTCTGTCAGTGCCTGTACCTGAGAAGGTTTGGGAGAGAAGCAGCGACGAGATCTACATTATCTCCAGAAAAAATGATATTAATAATACAAAGATTCGCAACGGAAAAATGGACATAAAAACTTATGTTAAATCCGTCGATGGTTTTGAGCAGTGGAATCCTTTGATGAAAGGAGAATTCCCAATAAGCAAGGAGGTTCTTGAGAAAGAGGTCTTTCCGGCCTTTATGGTTGAGATGCCGGCTTTGACCAAAGAGACTTATACTTATGAAGAATTCATCGCGATGGTGAAGGTTAATCCTGATCTTGCTGCAGTGCGCGTTCACAAGCAGCGCTTTGGTTACATGGTCAATGACACAATATGCGAGTATGGCAATGTTCTGATTAACGGAGCCAAGGTTGTTACTATTAATTCTGAATCTACTGAGGTTGAAGACCTTAAAAAGACAGTAAAGGATTGCGGACTGGAGGGAGTGGAGAATATAAATTATCTTCAGGCTATCAAGCGCGTAATTGGAATGTCTGATAAGCCTCTTGCAAACGAGTAGCAAATTTGATGATGGCTGCGGACCTTAACGCCCGCGGCCATCTTTATTTTTAATATTAAAGTGTGTATGGGCACACTAAACGGAAAAATTATGGCACAAGAAATAGAACGTAAATTTTTGGTTGCAGGAGACTTTAAAAAAGAAGTTACAAAGGCAACGCGTATAACACAGGGTTATCTTAGCTCTGTCCCTGAAAGGACTGTAAGAGTGAGAGTTAAAGGTGAAAAAGGATATATAACAATCAAGGGCATTGGCAACGCTTCCGGCGCCGACCGCTTTGAGTGGGAGAAAGAAATTCCCGTAGCTGAAGTAAAGGATTTGCTAAAAATCTGCGAGGCGGGTGTTATTGACAAGACTCGTTATCTGGTTCCGGCAGGCAACGGCCGCACTTGGGAAGTTGATGAGTTCTACGGTGATAATGACGGACTTACCGTAGCCGAGATAGAACTTGGTTCTGAGGATGAAAAATTTGACAAACCATCTTGGCTGGGACAGGAGGTAACGGGAGATGTAAAATATTACAACTCAATGCTGATGAAGAATCCTTATAAAAACTGGAAGTAACATGTTTTACAATATGTGAGGCGCTGCAGTAATATGCAGTGCCTTAAACTGTTGTAATTTTATTTAAATTAATTTATATGCGGAAAAGAAGTTATATTACAATTGTATTTATTGCATCATTGGTATTAGCTGCGGAAGGGTGTACAAAACATGGTCCTGATGTTCCTGATCCTATAATAGATCATGTAACATATTCGGAAATTTCCACATCAGGATTAAGCGGATTATCAGGGCTTTGTATGCCTCCCGACAGTTCATTCCTGTATGCCGCATGCGACGGAGGGCTGCTATACAAATTAAATTTTGACGGCAGCACTATTTCTAAAATTTATGAGGGAAGCAATGACTTTGAAGCAGTTACGGTAAATCCTTCTACCGGAGATGTTTATCTTGCCGATGAGGGAACTATGACCGTATGGCATCTTAACGGCGGAATGCTGGAAAAAGTTGTGACTATTACAGTACCTAATGCTGTCGCGAACAAAGGATTGGAGGGGCTGACATACGGCAATGGAAATCTGTACATTGCCAACCAGGAGTATCCCACAGAAATATTTGTATATAACATTGCATCCAAGACGGTTACAAAAGATTATACGATTACATTTGCGGGCTATCTTTCTGATTTATGCTATGATCAAAAAGACGGTACGATTTGGATTATGGACAGCAAGAAGCAGAACATTTATCATTGTGATGCAAGCTTTAATCTTTTGAAAACATGCTCTGTTCCTTTTATCACAAAAGGTGAAGCATTGGCTGTTGATTACAAAAATAAATGTTATTGGGTTGGCTCAGATGCAAATTCGCATATATGGAGTATTCCTTTTGCGTATTTTAATTAAGAATAATTTACTTGCCGGTTAATAAATAATAATAAGAATATTATGGCGGAGAATACACAGGAACAAGCAGTTGCAGCAGGACAGGCGCAAGCAGTCACAGCAGAGCATCAGGCGGCTTTCAATGTGCTGGACATGAACAATTACAAAGTGGAGAAACTGCCCAAATTGCAGAAATCCGGCTTTGAAAAATGGATGGCGATTTTAGGCGGACCGATTGCCGCAATTGTTTTCATTTATATTTATTGGTTTGCACAAATTCCGTTTTTGGATCATTTGAATTTTGCCGGTCTTAAAGATGCCGCACTGGCAAGGTATGATGTTCTTGGAGCTGCAAAATTTCTCCGCGCAAATTATGCAATGCTTGCAATTTTTGCGGCAGCCATAATTCTCTGGGTTACAGAGCCTATCCCCAATTATCTTACTTCTCTTCTTGTGATTTTGGGCATAGTCCTTACCCACGTTACTACGGATAAAGTTGCATACGCTCAGTTGGGGCATCCTGTTATGTGGCTGAATATCTTGTCTTTTGTGCTGGCAAGCATGCTTGTTAAGACGCAGGTGGCAAAACGGCTTGCACTCTGGCTTGTTGTGAAATTTGGAAAAAGCACAACAATGCTTATTGTCTGTTTTCTTGTATTAAATTTAATCCTTTCTACAATCATCACTGCCACAACGGCTAAGGCGGCTATCCTTCTTCCGGTGTTTATGGTGATCTGTGCAATTTACGGAGATACTGGAGGAGATAAGCGGACAAATTTTGGCCGCAATATGGTGCTGCAGAATTTATTTCAGAATAATGTCAGCGCCTCCGGATTTCTTACCGGCTCCGGAGCAAACCTACTTGCCGCCTCTTTGATTGCCGGCGCAATGGGAATGGATATGTTCAGTTATACGGAGTGGTTTACCGCGGGATTTCCCCTGGCAATTATTTTGTTAATTCTTGGACTTCTGATAGGTACAAAGATTATATTTCCTCTTAAGCCGGAAGACAGGAAGCCCAAAATTCCGGGCGGCATGGCTTACCTTAAAGCTCAGCTGGATGCAATGGGCAAAATGAGTTTTCAGGAGTACAAAGCCATCGGGATATTTGTAATTGTTATTTTTCTGTGGACTACCGGTAAACAGACACATATAAGTGAAACGGCTGTTGCTTTCATTGGCGCTCTGGTTGCTCTGATGCCGGGGATTGGAATTGTAAAATGGAATGAGGTTGATATTCCGTGGCACCTGATGCTGTTCTCCGCAGGCGCATATACTTTGGGAGCCGGACTGGATGCAACGGGCCTGCCTGTCACAATGGTGGACGCTTCATTTGATGCAATGGGAATTACGGCGCATACGCCGTTCTGGGCTATTTACATGATAATGACCGGGATAATGCTGTTCAGCGCTTTGATATTTGAATCAAAGACAATGAGGGCTCTTATTTTTATCCCGATAGCTATTGGCGTGGCTCAAAAATTCGGGTATCCTATCATGAGCCTTGCATTCCCCGTAGCGCTGCTGATAGAGCATGTATATGTGCTGCCGTTCAACTCAAAGCCAGCCGCATTGCTTTATACTACAAATCATTACAGCTGGGGAGATACTTTTAAGTTTGGCATGACCATGATGATAGTCTCATGGATTATGATTATGGTTTGGGGAGATACCATGCTCCGCTGGCTCGGTTACACTAACGGCGTGTTCTTCTAGGATTTTTTAGTTCTAAGATTTTTTCTTGCAAGAATTTTTAGATCTTCTTTTTAATGGCCGAGGTGGTGTGGACTTAAATTATTCATTTACAGGTAATTGAACAGAGGTGGAGGTCTGAATTTAAGCACCTCTGTTTATGTAACACGCTGTATGTTAGTAGTATATCATATCACCACCTATAACTCAAGCGGAGCGGCTGAAAGCCGCGTAGCCATGCCGAATGTACTCATGGCCGCAGGTCCGCGACTGTAGGGAGCGTGCCTTTCCGCGGCGGTAGCCATGTAGAACCAAAAGGCAATGCGCTGCTTTTTAGCGCATTGCTTCACAGCATGCAAATGCGGGCTGTGCTTAGCGGATTGCGCTACATGTGAACGCAAAGCGGCACATGCAATTTTAGCGGAACGCCCTGCATGTGAACGCAGCTAGCACGCAAAGCATCTTTGTAACTGTCTGATCTGGGGTACTCCGGGGTAATGTTGACAATCAGGTAGTTGCAAAATATTTCTGATTTAAAATTGAGATCCTTTGTAATGTGTTAATACATAGCGTTCCCCAGAGGTACACTTTTTGTCCACACGACCCCATTCCCTGAAGTATCCGGATGTGAATTTCGTACCATTGTCCACTCTGATATTCTGCGGTTTGCCATGAATATATATTACTTTTTCAAGAATCCTTGTTACACGCTTTGAAGGAATGGACAATGACGTTTCCTGTCCTATGGCCTCCCTATTATAATCGTCCATTATAATCGTCCATTATAATCGTCCATTATAATTGTCTATTATATTAGGCACCCTAAAGTTTCTGTTGCTTGTTAGTGTGTCGGTTACAAAATCCATGGACCATGTTATATTTGGCTCCATAGGTGCTGATAGAGGCTGTTTTATGCGCGCGGGAAGACGCTTCTTAAGCCTTACCCTCTTGTTAAAATGGATCTGTCTGTACACCCTGTACACCTTCTTGTGATTCCATGTGTGACCGGCTTTCCTTATCTTGGCGTATATATTCCAAAAACCATCATCAAATGTGGCCGTCTCCCTTATGCACTCTATCACCTCGCTGTCATCTCGCTTGTGAACATAATAGAAATTTGCCTTGTTATTATTCTCAAATCGTCTGTCGAGACTATAAATTATTTGAAATCAAAAACATTCAAGCCGATTTTAGCGTCTTTCACGCGGGGAAGAGTTAGAGAGTAGTTGGTGACAATAAATTCTCCGGCGCCGTTGAGTGTTGCTTTTAGCAGGTGTCCGGCAAGGGCGGTGTAGTCTTCTCGGCCGAATATTGCGTGAAGGTGCAGATAGACATTGCCGTCCATGAAGGAGATGTTGCCGGTGAGATTGGCCAGTTCCATCTGCTCGTTAAAAGTTTTGTCAACGTATTGTTTTGTGGAGGGGTTGAAGAAGCGGAGGGTGGCACTTTTAACTGCTCCGATTCCGGTGATTTGCCCGCCTTTGATTTTTTTGTCTTTGCAAAATAGGGTTAAGGCGTTTACAATCTCTTCATGATTTTTGATGCTGACTGCATATTTTTTAGTCTCATACATTCCGTATAGGTAGAAAGGTGCGAGATTTTTGCAGGTGTATGGTTTGTCCGTTAACATGGTGTGTGAGTATTAATCTGTTGTTGTAAATATAATCATATTTGCCAATAACGGAAGACGTCTTTGATTGTGTTTTGGTGCAAACTGTTTTCCAAAACCCTGCCTGCAGTGATTTTTTTTATAAATTTGCGCCCTTATGGAAATCACGGATAATCTAAAAAGGGCATACGGGCATGATGTAAAAATGAGGGCAATTGATGCGCAGCGTAAGGCGGCTGAGATTGCATACGGGCCTGTTACCTTTGAAGTTGCACACATTATGTTAAAGCGCGGAATCTTTGAGATGCTGTCAAAAGCTTCAGGCGGTGCGGCAATGTCTGACAGCAACTCTGCAAAAGGCCTTACATTAAGTGAAATATGCGCAAAGACTGGATCCAGCAGATATGCCGTAAAGGTGTTGATGGAATCCGCACTGACAACGGGTACGGTCTATCGGGATAATAAAAAATATTTTCTCTCTAAGGTTGGTTGGTTTTTGCTGAATGAGGAGCGCAACAGGATTGATATTGCATTTAATCATGATGTGAATTATGAGGGATGGTTTAATTTGGAGAAAGCGCTGGAGGAGGAAAAGCCGGCCGGGTTAGAGCATTTTGGGAGCTGGCCTACAATTTATGAGGGGCTTTCCAAGCTCCCGACGGATGTTCAAAAGAGTTGGTTTGATTTTGACCATTATTATTCTGATAATTCTTTTGATGAGGCGCTTAATATAATTTTTGAGGGAGACTCAAATGCGGACTGCAAAAAGATTTCAGTTAAAAAACTTTTGGATGTCGGGGGCAATACCGGACTTTTTGCGCTGCAGTGTGTGAAGAAGAATCCTTCTGTTAATGTGACAATTGTAGATCTTCCTCAGCAGTTGGAGATGATGAAGAAAAACGTGCGGGCGGTTTGTGAAAAAGAGAACGTAAATAGGTATAAGGTTGTGAGCGAGAGGGGAACTTGCGAGTGCAAACCCGTAGATTGGGAAAAAAGAATCAGCGGCTTTGGCGGCAATCTGTTGGATAAATCATTTAAACTTCCTGCAGGCTACGATGTTATATGGATGAGCCAGTTTCTGGATTGTTTTTCAGAGGCGCAGGTCATTTCCATTCTTAAGCGTGCCGCCGATGCAATGAGTGAGAAAACAAGGCTTTACATAATGGAAACTATTTGGGACAGACAGCAGTTTGAGACAACGGCTTTTTGTCTGACGCAGATAAGTCTCTATTTTACGGCGCTTGCCAACGGCAACAGCAAGATGTTCAACGCGGAGGATTTAACTCATCTGATTGAGAGTGCCGGACTTAAAATTGAAAGAGTGGTGGACGGTATCGGACCAGGAAAACATTCCATTGTGATTTGTAAAAAGATATAAATACGGATTGGTCTATAAAATCCGCCGATTAGTACTTATTTTGTTAAAAAATACAATTTAAAAAGCGTATGTAACAACTTTGGCAAAGGCTTTGCTGAGGACACCGGTGAAGTTTTAACCGAGTCCCTTAGGTAAGGACCGGCATCAAATAAAATTTCATAGGTTTAATAAGTTGTTTTGTTTTGAAAAAGCCGTCACGTAAAACTGACGGCTTTTTCTATATTTATGAAATAGTGAGCTTTTCGCCCTCTGATTTGGCTATTATGACGGCCCCGCAAGCATCTCCAAATGAGTTGACTGCAGTACGCGGCATATCGCACAGCTGGTCTATTGCCAGAACAAGGCCCATGGCCTCCAGCGGAAGTCCGGCAACGCTAAGAGCTATGGAGAGCATTACAAACCCGGCCATCGGAATTCCGGCGGCGCCGATTGCAGAGAGCAGCACGGTTCCTATGATGATAATCTGCTGGGCTATGCTTAAATCCACCCCGTATACCTGCGCAATAAACAATACGGTAACGCCTTCATATAGAGCAGTTCCGTTCATGTTAACCGTTGCTCCAAGCGGCAGTACAAAACTTGCAATTTTCTTTGAGACTCCGCATTTTTCTTGTGTGTCTCTCAGAGAAATCGGGAGTGCCGCACCTGATGAGCACGTTGTAAATGCGGTAAGTATTGTGGTTGACATTTTGTTCATGTGTTTCCACGGATTCTCTCTTCCTAGTCCGTATACCATCCCCGGAAGCACTCCAAAGAACTGAATCAGAAGGCCGGCCCATACTATTATCAGGTAGAATCCAAGGCTGCTTATCATTGCAAATAACTTTCCGGAATCTCCTCCCTGTTTGGCAACCATATTTGAGACAATTGCAAAAACTCCGTAAGGGGCAAGCTTGATTATAAACAGCGTAATCTTCATAATTACGTCATTTACGGCATTGCACAAGTCCACAAGAGTAGTGCGTGTTTTGTCATTGCAGCGCGTGATGAAGAATCCGAAAATGATGGCAAAGAAAATGATCGGCAGCAAATTGCCAGCGGCAATATCTGCAAAAACATTCTCCGGAATGATGTGAATTACTTGGTCATAAAGAGTGGTTGTCGGTTTTCCCACTCCGCTTAAATCCGCTGTCGGGAGCTGAAGATTTGCCCCGACTCCGGGCTTGAAGAAATTGACCAGCAGCAGTCCTACTATAATGGCCATCACCGTAGTACAAACATAGTAAAGCAAGGTTTTTCCCGCAATTCTCCCAAGGTCTGCAGAAGATTGAATGCTTGCAACTCCAACAACAAGAGAGGTAAAAACCATTGGGATGATTATCATTTTTAGGGCGCGCAGAAAGATGTCTCCGGCCCATTGAACATAGCGCGCGTAATCATAAAGGAAGTATCCAAAAAGACATCCGAGTACCAGTCCTATAAGTATTTGCCAAGGCAAGGCTAATTTAAAATGCTTCATGAGAATCGTTTTATTATTTGCGATAAAGCTCTCTTATACAGCCATCTGCAAGGGCCCATAAACAAGAGATGAATTTTTCTGCAGGCAGTCCGGTTGCTGCATAAGCAATAGGAATTTCCGTGCACGCCCCTACGATGGGAACATCTTTTTCCGCCCACAATGCCTCAACTATGGGTCTGAATTTTTCTCCCGCCTCACGTATCCTGCCGGCTTTTACCATATCCGTAACATTGTGAATCTCAATCTGTACCGGATATTCGGCAATATTGAATTTATATCCGCATGCCGCCGCATGTTTTTGATAAAGACCTGTTTTCATGGTTCCCAAAGTTGCAGTAAGCCAGGCTCCCTCCGGGCAAATTTTGCGTGCCGCGCCAATGGTTTCATCAATAATATGAACAACGGGTCCGGTGAATTTTCCCTGCTCGCGGAACTCGTCAATAAAAAAATGTGCGGTATTGCATGTGCAGCAAATCAAATCTGCACCCCACTTTGTAAGTGTCTGTAAACCATCCAATAAATATGGTCTCGGGTCAGGGCCTTTGCCCAGGAGATATGTGGTTCTGTCGGGAGTAATAGTATTTTCATACACTATCATCCTCGGATGTTCCTGGTCTGTGGATGCCGGAGCTTTTTGTGCAAGGACTTTTAAAAAGTCTGCGGTTGCAGCGGGTCCCATCCCCCCAAGAACTCCTAATGTTTTATCTGTATGCATAATGTCTGCAAATGTAACTAATAAATTACATTAATTTTAAAAAGAGTATCTTTGCCGCCGTTTATGAAAAAGTTCAAGGGTTTACTTCTGGCAATGCTTGCCTCCGCAACGTTCGGGTTCATTCCATTATTTTCTATTCCATTGTTAAATAGCGGTATAGCATTGGATTCCGTATGTTTTTACCGTTTCCTGTTTGCGACATTTTTCATGTGGATTATTTGCAAGGTAAAGCATGTCAGTCTTAAAATGAACTGGAAAGAAACGTATACGATGTTTCTTCTTTCTATTTTTTATGCAGCCACAAGTATTTTTCTTACAGCATCTTACAAGTATATGGCAAGCGGGACCGCAACCACAATCCACTTCTTTTATCCCGTTGTAGTTGCCGGCGTGATGATGCTGTTCTTTGGTGAGAAATTTTCATGGGGCAAAGCAATAGCCATCATATCAGGAGTTTTAGGCGTTTTCTTTTTGAGCGGGGGCTTCAGCGGCCGGCATGTTTCAATCATCGGATTTCTTCTTGTTCTTGTTACAATCATTACATATCCAACTTATATAGTTGGCGTTAACAATTCACCGGTGATTATGAAAATGAACGGAATGAAGATGACATTTTATGTTTTGTTCTTCTCCGCATTTTTGTTTTTCTGCAACGTCCTTATAAAAGACGGCGGTCACTTTACTCCTTTTGAAACCGGCGCACAGTGGGCAAACGCACTGGCTCTCTCCATTATCCCAACGCTTGTGAGTGATTTTGCTTTAATCTATGCGGTGCAGATGGTGGGCTCAACGGTAACGGCAATTCTGGGCTGCATGGAGCCCTTGGTTGCAGTTATAAATGGCCTGATATTTTTCTCTGAAAAATTTTCTTACTCGGAAGGCATTGGAATGACGCTTGTCTTTACCGCGGTTTTCATTATTATTCTTAACCAAAAGCCAAAAGGGCGGCAATCTGATAAAGAAGCCGTTGTGTCTGAACAGCGCGGCAATTAGCCCCTCTGCAAATAGTGAAATTATTTAACTCTTAACAGTTGCATAACATTTATGCAACAATTGCTGCATATTTTCGCCCAATAATTAACAGAGGAGAAAATATATGCAATCAATTTATTTAATAGCGCTTATAATACTGATAGCGTTTGCGACGCTGGACTTGATGGTTGGAGTTGCAAATGATGCCGTAAACTTTTTGAATTCGGCAATAGGCTCTAAAGCGGCTTCTCGCAGAGTGATTTATACCGTCGCAACTATAGGAATTTTGGTTGGTGTTATGACGTCCAGCGGAATGATGGAGGTGGCCCGTAATGGCGTTTTTCATCCGGGAATGTTTACATTTTTTGATGTTATGATGTTGTTCCTTGCGGTTGTCCTTACGGATGTGATAATGCTGGATATATTTAATTCTCTGGGACTTCCAACATCCACAACCGTATCTTTGATTTTTGAGCTGCTTGGCTCATCTGTTTGTATAGCGCTCTTTAAAATCTCTCATGATCCTGCATTGAATGTCACTAATATGGCTCAATATATAAACGGAGGCAAGGCACTTGGAATGATATCGGGAATATTGGTCTCTGTTGTGATTGCGTTTGTTACGGGCAGCGTTGTGATGTACATAACCAGACTGCTGTTCTCATTCAACTATACAAAGAAAATTAAAACGGCCGGAGCATTATGGTGCGGGTTTGCATTAACGGCAATTACGTACTTTGCTCTATTCAAGGGTCTTAAGGGAACTCCTGTTATTCCCGACAGTACATTCAAATTTGTGGAAGCCCATTTGTGGACTTGTCTTGGAATTGTGTTCCTCTTCTGGACAATATTTATGTATATTCTTGCTTCTCTAAAGGTTAAAATTTTGAACATTGCAGTTCTTGCAGGGACTTTTGCCCTTGCCCTTGCATTTGCCGGAAATGACCTTGTGAATTTCATCGGTGTTAGTGTTGCCGGATATGACTCTTATTCAACGGCTTCTGCCGCAGTAAGCGCAGGCATGCCCGCTGCGTCCGTTGGCTCCAATCTGCTTATGAGTTCACTTGCGGCGCCGGTTAAGGCAAATCCGCTTATGCTGCTTACTGCTGGTATAATAATGGCCCTAACAATTTGGACATCAAAGAAGGCAAGGCATGTTACTGATACTGAGGTTAATCTTGCAAGGCAGGATGAGGGTATTGAGAAGTTTGGTTCTACCTCCGTATCAAGAGCTATCGTGAGGCTTTCAATGGACATCAATAGTGCGGTAAAGTTTGCGCTGCCCTCAGGTTTACTCAGGGCTATTAACAAGAGATTTCAGCATCCTTCCGATTATCAGACTAATTCATTCTCTGCGGAGAGCGCAGATTCTCAGCGTGCTTCATTTGATATTTTACGCGCATCTGTAAATCTTACAATGTCTGCGCTGCTTATAGTCTCGGCAACTTCCTTAAAGCTCCCGTTATCAACAACTTATGTAACATTTATGGTTGCAATGGGTTCTTCCCTTGCCGACCGTGCGTGGGGCAGAGAAAGTGCGGTATACAGAATTACCGGCGTTCTGACGGTGATTTCCGGTTGGTTCCTGACAGCTTTGATTGCCTTTGTTGTAGCGTTTTGCGTTGCGGAAATTTTGATGCTCGGCAAGCTTGTAGCTGTGATATTGCTTACTCTTTTTGCCTGCTGGCTGCTGTACAGAAGTCATTACAAGAAGAGCAAGAAAGAGAACATTGCCCTTGCTGACGCAGCCAGAGATGAGAAACTTTCAGTTGTGGAAAAGTGCTCAAGGGGAATATCGGATTCTATCTCTCAAATAGAATTTGTTTATACTCAGGCTCTTGACGGAGCGTTCAAGGAGGACAGAAAACTGCTTAAGGAGATGCTTCAAAAATCCGCAAGCCTTTATCACTCTGCCAGTGACCTGAAAAACAATGTGGTAGACACTCTGATTATTTTTAACAAGAACAATGTTGAGACCGGGCATTATTATGTGCAAGTTGTGGATTATATGGATGAGGTGACAAAGTCCATCTATCAAATTACCAAGGCCTCCTATGATCATATTAACAACAATCATGAAGGACTCTCCGCGGAGCAAGTTGCGGACTTGCAGGATATGAACGATAAGTTGTCCATTGTATTTAGAAAGGTCAGCAATATGCTCTCTGCAAATAACTTTGATCAAATAGATGAAGTTATATCTCTTGGAGACAACATATTTGAAACACAGGCTGAAGCTATAAAGCATCAGATTCAGAGAAATAAGGAGAATCAAAATACAGTACGCAGCAGCGCCTTATACTTTAGTATAATTGCTGAGGTTAAAATGATAGTACTTCAACTCAGAAATCTTCTTAAGGCGCAGAAGTATTTTTTATCAAAATGATACGTTTCTGCTATGGTGCAGCATTTTGTGGCGTAAAATGATGAAAATTTTGTTTTTTAGAATTATTCTAAATAAATTTGCAACGCCTTCCCGCTAAGAGCCGGCTAAGATGTGATTTTATTGTTTAATTTTACAAGCAATTTTTTAACAACTTTTATGCAGACCACAAAAGAAATAATTCAGGAGAACGGACTTAAGGCTACCCCGCAGAGGATAGCTGTTTACGATACCATGAAAAAGTTAGGGCATGCCAGCGCAGATATGGTAGGGGAAGTTCTAAAAGAAACGTATCCGACTCTTACAAAAGCTACTGTTTACAACGTTCTGGAATCATTTGATGAGGCGGGGTTGCTTGTGAGGCGTTACAGTTCAAACAACAAGATGTATTTTGATGTGAACACTTATGATCATGTTCATCTTTATGATACCGCTAGGAGCAGATACAAAGATTATGATGATCCGGGACTTGTTGACCTTGTAAATAACTATCTTGCCAATAGAAAAATTCCCGGATTTAGCATCAAAAAGATTGATATACAGATTGTCGGAATAACAGATGCTGAAGCAAAAAAGCAGATGAATTAAATTGGCGAACCGGGAGAACTCCCCGTCTTTCTGATTAAAAATCTGTCGAGATAAAGGATATTTTATTTTTAAATAAGGATTTAAGATTATGGGAAAAAATTTGAAAGGATCAAAGACGGAAAAGAATCTTTTGATTTCATTTGCCGGTGAGTCTCAAGCGAGAAACCGGTACACTTTTTTTGCAAGTATTGCAAAGAAAGAGGGTTTTGAACAAATCTCTGCAATCTTTACGGAGACTGCTGATCAGGAGAAAGAACATGCCAAGAAATTTTTCAAATATCTGGAGGGCGGAGAGGTTGAGATTACCGCCTCTTATCCTGCAGGTGTTATTGGAACAACTGCTCAGAATCTTGAGGCTGCGGCTGCAGGCGAGCACGACGAGTGGAGCCGTGGTTATCCTTTGTTTGCAAAGATTGCAGCGGAGGAGGGTTTTGATGAGATTGCCAATACTTTTGAGAAAGTTGCCCTTGTAGAGGAGCAGCATGAGAAGAGATACCTTACTCTTCTGGGCAGAGTTAAGGCAGGGAAAGTATTTGAGAGAGATGAAGTTGTAGAGTGGCAGTGCAGAAATTGCGGATTTGTTTTCACGGGCAAAAAAGCGCCTGAGAAATGCCCTGCATGTGAGCATCCTCAGGCTTACTTTGAGGTTAAGAAGAATAATTATTAGAATCTTAATCCCGACGGTTTTTTGTTGACCGGACCGTTTATTGTTTAATAAAAAAGAGCCGCAGAATTTTCTGCGGCTCTTTTTTATCGTTTATTAAACGAACCCCTACATATAATTACTTTATTTAGCCAGACTCCATGAAACATTTGCAAAAGCTCCGCTCTTTACAACAGAACTTGTTGTCGGCTGAATTGTCAGGTACTCATATTCTTCTGAATCAAGCGGAGTATATCTCAAATAAATTCCGCTCTTGCCTTGATTATCCGGCTCATACTCTGAAAGTTTAAAGCAAACATATCCTGTTGCAAGATTGCCTGTCTGTCTGCCGTCGGTGCGGGCATTGTGGCGCAATTCAAGACATACATAATCCGTTTTTTGCTCTGCGTCAGTCTGATTGTATTGATTATCCTCCAAGCTAATAAGGTGTTGTGCGGTGCCGCTGTAATACATCTGAACTTGCATATTCAGATAACCGCCTGCAATCCATGCATTTACAATCTTAATTCCATCTGTGCCGAGCGTATCCTGCGCAGCAGTTGAGACAACTGTGACATTCTTTGTCAGCACATCCTCAATTGCTGTAACTTCCGCATTATAATCATAACCAGATACCGCTGTAGATAGAGTGTTGAAATAAACAATTGCTCTTTGTCCTGTAACTGCAGTATATTTAGATAGAACAGAAGAGCTTGGGTTAAAGTAAATCTTCTTGTTATCATCTGTAAGACCCCAGACAGTTTTGTCTGTGTTTACTCTAATTGTAACCAGCGCAAGGTTGCTTCCGCCGTCGTTGTTGTTGTCATTCCATGAGCACCCTGTAAAAATGATGCTTGCTACAAGCATGACGGTAAGAGATAAAATTTTAGTAATCTTCATATTATAAATATTTTTAATTTTTTATTCACGATGGTTTCTCTTTTAAAGTCATGAGTCTTATCTTTGAAACCAAATTTAAAACGCAGCAAAGTTATAAATACTGCATCAAAAATCTTTTAATTTTTTTTGCAGTATTTTTTTCACATCGGCGTTTATAGCTTAGAACGGAGTTATGCAGGAGTTAGAAATTTCCCGGCTTTGCAGGAAAAATGATATTACGGCAAGGAGAGAGCTTTATAAGCTATATGCAGGATACCTGTTGGGTATCTGTATGCGATATTTGTCTGATAAAGAGACGGCTGAGGATGTGATGCATGACGGTTTTATTAAAATATTCAGCTCTTTTGATAAGTTTGAATGGAGGGGTGACGGTTCTCTAAAGGCATGGTTGACCAGAGTAATGTCAAATCAGGCGCTTGAGTGGCTGAGGAGAAATAAAAAGCTTGGCGCCAATGAGGGAGAGGATGTTCTTAATAGAGTGGAAGAACCGGCTGTCGCGGATGTAGAAAAAATTCCTGAATCTGTGATTATGAGGTTTATAGAGGAATTGCCGGATGGATACAGGGTGGTGTTCAATATGTTTGTGATAGAGGAAAAATCTCATAAGGAAATTGCTGAGGCGCTTGGCATAAAAGAGAAATCTTCATCATCTCAGCTTCTTAGGGCAAAAAGAATTCTTGCGGATAAAATAGATGACTATTGTAAGAAGAACGGAATTGAAAGGACAATTTAGATTTTGGTTGTGTTAAAAGATAACGGAAATATTAATAATGAAGGGTGGCTTAAGGCTGTGAAGAAATCTGCGGAGGCTTATAATGAGCCTATTGCAGAGGATAAGCTGCGCAGCGGATGGGAGCGTTTGGAGATTGAAATGCTTAAAACAGAGGGAGCGGCGGGTGCTGATGTTACCGGAGCGGACAATTTAAAATCTGCGGTGCGCAGGAAATTTTCCGGCAGACAAATCATTGCGTGGAGTTCTCTTGCAGTTGCCGCCGCCGTGCTAATAGTGCTTCTTTTTGTTCCTCTTCATAAAATTGAAAATAAGAGTAATTTAAATTCTATTGCCCAAAACAATACGGGAAAAAACATTGCAAAGCAAAATAATGCCGTGCAAGACGCAATAAAATCGGATAATTCGGTTTCAGTAAATAGAACTGTTACGCAAAATAATACTGCATTACAAACGGCTGTTTCTCAGGAGACTGTAAAGAGTGTATCCAAGAGTGCGGTTGCCGTAAACCGTAACTTTGGCGGTTATTCAGGGGGCAGCCGTTATGCAGTTGCTTATGGATTTCAAGTGCGTGTAGGCATTAAGTCTCCGGGCAGATTTTTAAAAGATTCTCCAAGTACGGTCAAAACGGGGGAGAATAAAACGGAGGTGAAAAATACCGGGGTGAGAAAAACCGGCAGGTCAAAGAATACATTTGAAATAGGAGAGCCTGTAACAATCTCAAGCAAAGGCAAATGGACTGCCGGCCTTATGGTGAGAAATGCAAGCGAAAGAAAAAATAATAATGATTTGCAGTTATATTGTGATCCGGCTCCAGTTGACAATAGCTCCATGCTCATTCTTGCACAGTCTTTTATGGTTTCAAAATCTCCGGCAGATTATTCTCATAAGCAGCCGATATCAATTGGGGTAACCGTTGAGAGAAAAATAGGGATCGGCGGAAAGTTCTCCGTCGAGAGCGGAATTGTTTACTCGCTTCTAAATTCTGATGTTACATCGGGAAATTATGAATTAAAGCAACATATTCATTATCTGGGTATTCCGGTTGCGGTAAAATGGAACTTTGTAAATGCGGGAAGTTTTACCGTTTATGCAGAAGGCGGTGGTATGATAGAGAAAAGTATTGCCGGCAGGATGGAAGACAGAGATAATAAAAAACTTAGCACGGGTCATTTCAGTGTAAAGGGATTCCAGTTCTCTCTTGCCGCCAATGCCGGTGCCGAGTATAAGATTTATAAGAATGTAGGAATCTATGTTCAACCGGGTGTCTCATACTACTTTAAGCCTGCAAAATTGGGGACCTTCTATATAAATGAGAGCAACAACGGCTCCGTTGGAAACACATCCGGATACGGTCGTGCATTTGAACTGG
Organism: Candidatus Egerieousia sp.; assembly: GCA_036804445.1. Lineage (GTDB taxonomy): Bacteria > Bacteroidota > Bacteroidia > Bacteroidales > UBA932 > Egerieousia. Next base: position 14,239 of record DAIRSJ010000010.1, on the reverse strand, counting down.
AGAACATTCATACAAACAATCGCATTGGACTTTCTCTTCAGGCGGGCATAAGATTGAGCTACTAAATTTCTGATTATATTTGCGGCCATGACGGAAAAAAACTCAATCGGTCGCAGACTTTGGGTATGCGTTAAGGATGTTATTCCAAGCGCAAAAAAAACTGCAATATGGATTGTAGAGATTACTGCAACTATATCTGCGGTAATTTTTATTCTGCGCGCTGTTAATGTTATTCCATTGATATCAAATGCCGTAAGTCCTGTAATGAAATTTGTGGGACTTCCGGGAGAGGCTTCCCTTGCTTATGTAAGCGGCTACTTTGTAAATGTTTATTCTGCCATTGCTGCAGCGGTAACATTGGGACTGACACGTAGGAGCATGACAATTCTTGCCGTTATGGCAATGTGTTCCCACAGTATGATTGTGGAGACGGCTGTGCAGAAAAAGACGGGCTCTTCCGCAATAAGAATGGTAATTATCAGAACATTAAGCGGAATAGTTCTAGCTTCTTTACTTAATTTAATATTGCCGGAAGAGGCCGCGGCAGCTACGGGTTCGGCCGCTGTTGCAAACCCTCCGTTTTGGATAATGTTCAAGGAATGGATAATATCTCTTTTAAAACTTTGTATTAAAATTATTGTTCTGATATTTCTGTTATCCGTTCTGCAAAAGGTGCTTAAGGAGTTTGGTGTTATAAATGTAATCTCAAAATTTCTCAACTGGCCGCTTAAATTGTTCGGACTCTCTCCAAATACATCTTTTCTTTGGATTGTCGCTAATACGCTGGGGCTTGCCTATGGTGCTGCAGTAATGTTTCAGGAGAAGGAAAGCGGGCATGTATCCCAAAGAGAAATACAATTGCTGAATTCTCATATTGCCATATCTCACAGTAACTTGGAGGACCTTATACTCTTTACGTCTGTCGGCGGAATTTGGTGGATAATACTGCTTACGCGCTGGGCGGGTTCTTTTGTGCTGGTATGGGAGGAGCGCCTGGAATTTTATTTAAGGGATCGACGTAGAGCGGCCGCTTGATTTTCTCTCTGATTTTATTAAATTTGCAACCCGTTGCCGGAGGATAAAGTTATCCTTTGCGCAGGGGATAGAAAATGTATGGATATAATTAAATGCTTAATAGCGGGTAGCGGCCCGGCGGGGTATACGGCGGCAGTTTATGCGGCGCGTGCCAATCTTAATCCGGTAATATACAGCGGTATGGAGCTTGGGGGGCAACTGACTACAACCACTACGGTAGATAATTTTCCGGGATTTCCGGAGGGAATAGATGGCGGAGAGCTTGTTGCAAGAATGAAACGGCAGGCGGAACGCTTTGGCGTTGAGGTCCGCAGCGGTGTCATAACTAAAACAGACTTTTCAAAGAGACCCTTTAAATTAACAATAGATTCTAAGGATGAGGTGCTTGCAGACACTGTCATCATCGCGACAGGCGCCTCTGCAAAATATCTTAACATCCCCGGAGAGCAAAAATTCCGCGGTGGCGGGGTGAGCGCATGTGCAACTTGTGACGGCTTTTTCTACAAAAACAAAGAGGTAGCAGTAGTAGGAGGCGGAGATACGGCATGTGAGGAGGCGGTCTATCTGTCGGGAATATGCAAGAAAGTTTCTATGATTGTACGAAGGGATGTGTTTAGGGCGTCCAAGGCAATGCAGGATAGAGTTGCATCAAAGAGCAATATTGAGGTTTTGTGGCAGTGCGAGCCTTTGGAAGTAGTTGGAGATGAGAGTGGTGTAACAGGAATTAAAATTAAAGATAAAAAAGCCGGTGCGGAGAGAATAGTTCCGGTTTGGGGAATATTTTTGGCCGTAGGGCATCATCCTAATTCTGAGGTGTTTAAGCCTTGGATTAATATGGATGCCGAGGGGTATGTAATCACGGAGCCGGGGAGTCCAAAGACAAACGTTCCCGGAGTTTTTGCGGCGGGAGATGTTGCGGATTTGCACTATAAGCAGGCTATTACAGCGGCTGCGGCAGGATGCAAGGCTGCGATTGAGGTTGACAAATTCCTGCAGGAAGTATAATTTGGCTTTATATTTGCCTATGTCTTGGCATTCAAAATGGGAAACATGAAAAATCTAAAATTATTGGCGGCGCTGTTACTTGTGGTTTTAGCCGCGGGGGGTTGTAAAAACTATTATGACGCGTTGCTAAAGAGCGACGATGTTGACCTTAAGTTCAAGGCGGGCATGGACTATTACAATAAGGGCAAATTCAGAAAATCTGCTGAATTATTTGAAAGTCTGGTACTTCCTTCTCAAGGTACTCCAAAAGAGGATTCGGTCCAGTACTACAATGCCATGAGCAATTACAGGTACGGCGATTATACAACTGCAGAACAGAACTTTGCAAAGTTTTTGGAAGTGTTTCCGAGAAGTCCTTTTACCGAAGAGTCAAAATTTTTGAGAATCAAATGTTTGTATGAGGCTACATACCGTTGGGAGCTGGATCAGACTCCTACCCAAAAGGCTATGTCAACCATTACAACATTTATGTATGAACATCCGGAGAGCCAGTATTACAATATTTGTAAGGCAATGATGGCTGAGTTCCAGGAACGTTTGGACAGAAAGAGTTTTGAGGCCGCCAAGCTGTATTATAACATGCAGGATTATAAAGCCGCCCATTATGCTCTTAAGGGGGTTTTAAAAGATAATTCAAATAATCAGTACAGAGAGCAGGTTCTCTACTACACGGCGATGTCTTCCTATAAGTTTGCACAGATGAGTGTGCCAGAGAAACAGAAGGAGAGGTATATGACTTATGTTGACGATTATTATAACTTTGTGAGCGAATATCCGAATGTTGTTGAGAGAAAAGTATTGGATGATAATTTTGTAAAGGCGCGTAAAATTGCAGGATTAAAGGAGGATGACTCTACGCTGGTTGCAAAAGCACAAAGTGCGGATAATAAGGAAGTTGAAGGAGTCGTACCTAAGACAAAAGTGAAAATCAAGGCAGACCGCAGGAGTGCAAAACAAGCTATCAAAGATGCAAAGAAGGCCGTAAGAATAGAGGAGTCTAAAAACAGTGTAGCTCTTGGAGTTTCTGATGATAAGGCACTTGTGAAGCAAAGAAAGGCGGAACAGAGAAAAATTGATAAGGAGAACAGGGAGGATGTAAGGGCTGCAAAAAAGATTGAGAGAGAAGAGAAGGCAGCTGCAAAAAAAGCGGCAAAAGATAAAGCCGCCGCAGAGAAAACTCCTGCCGCAGAGAAAAAAACCGAATAATAAATAGGAGAAAATATAATGGACGAAAAAGTGAAGAAAGTAGAAAAAGTTACTGATAATACAGCAACAAGGGACGTCATAGAGCTTTCACAGGCAACAGGAAATATCTATGAATCAACAGTTATTATTGCCAAGAGAGCAAATCAGATTGCTGCTGAATTAAAGAAAGAATTATCTGACAAGTTGGAGGAATTTTCCAATAATAATATGGCCGATACTCTGGAGGAAACTTTTGAGAACCGGGAGCAGATAGAAATTTCCCGTCACTATGAGAAATTGCCAAAGCCTACACTTACCGCCATTAAAGAGTTCCAGAACGGAGAAATTTATTGGCGTAAGATAGAGTCTTAGTTTGCTGCGGAAATTAACCATACAGAATTATGCTCTCATTGAGAGCTTGGACATTGATTTCCCTGACGGATTAATAATAATCACGGGTGAAACAGGTGCCGGCAAATCTATTTTGCTTGGCGCCGTTTCTCTTTTGTTGGGAACAAAGACAGATTTAAGTGTTTTAAAAAGTACAGATAAGAACTGTGTGGTTGAGGGGGAATTTGAGGCTGACGGAAATGACTATATTTTGCGGAGGGTTATTGCACCTTCCGGCAGGTCCCGTTCTTTCATTAATGATGAGCCGGTTTCAAGTGCAAACCTTGCGGATATATCCTCTAGGTTTGTAGATATTCATGCCCAGCATAAGCATCTTCTTTTAAATGATAAAGATTTTCAGCTTAATGTTTTGGACTATTTTAGCGGAACCGGGGACTTGCTTGATGAATACAAATTGCGGTATGATAATGTCTTGCAACTGCAGGAAGATTTGAAAAAAATTGATGCGCAGATTGCGGAAGACCGTCGGGATAAAGAGTATAGAGAATTCCAATTTAAAAAATTAGATGAAGCCGCTTTGAGAGACGGCGAGTTGGAGGAATTGGAGACAGAGCAGAAGCAACTTGCAAATGCGGAGGATATCAAGGCTTCCACGGATGGTGCAATAAGCTTATTATCTGGTGATAATATTTCTGTATTGCAAAATCTTAAATATGCAGAGCAGCTTTTGGAAAAGAGTTCTAACTTTGTACCCGGCTTTGCGGAATTTGCAAAGAGAATTGAGAGTTGCAGAATTGAGTGCAAAGACATTGTTGATGAGTTGGAAAAGAGGGGAGAGAGTGTTGTTGTTTCTCCCGGCAGATTGGAAGAGGTTGAAAACAGAATGAGTGATTTGTACGCTTTGATGAAGCGTTATAATTGCTCCGATATAAATGGACTTATAAACTTAAGAGAAGAGTTTGCCCAAAAACTTAAGTTAACTGAGAGGGGAGATGAGCGGAGAGAAAAATTAGCCTGTGAACTTGAACAAAAAAAGATAGAGAGAGACAGCTTTGCCCGGCAAATTTCAGAGAAAAGAGCGGCAAATGCGCCAAAGTTGAGCAAAACTTTGGAAAAGGCTGTGAAGGATCTGGAGATGCCAAATGCCAGGTTTGATGTGAAATTGACAGAATCGGATGAGTGTTCTCCATCCGGAAGGGATGAGATACAGTTTATGTTTACGGCTAATGGAGCTGAGAGAATGGTTGAGCTTCAGAAAGTTGCAAGTGGGGGAGAACTTTCCAGAATTATGCTTTGCATTAAAAAATTAATGGCGGAGCACACCGGAATGCCGACTATGATTTTTGATGAAATAGACGTCGGAGTCTCCGGAAGCATAGCGGACAAAATGGGACAATTGTTAAGCGATATGGGAGAGCACATGCAAATTTTTGCAATAACGCACCTTCCCCAAATTGCTTCCAAAGGTAAGACTCATCTGCTTGTGTACAAAGAGTTTGATGCATCTAATCATGCTCAGACCAAGATAAAGGTTTTGAGTAAGAAAGAGAGGATAATTGAGATAGCGAGATTACTAAGCGGAGAGAAGACGAGCAGTGCAGCCGTTGAAAATGCAAAAGTGCTTTTGGGTGTGAATTAGCTGTTCTCCAAAATTACTGAAAGCAAAATCGTTAAACATTAAAATATATTATGAGGTTAATTATTCAAAAAGACTACGGTGAACTGTCAAAGTGGGCGGCAACTTACATAGTCAAAAAAATTAATGCCTTTAAGCCTACAAAAGCACATCCTTTTGTCTTGGGTCTTCCCACGGGTTCTACACCTGTAGGCACTTACAAAGAGCTTATTAAATTTTACAAAGCGGGGAAAATATCTTTTAAGCATGTCATAACTTTTAACATGGATGAGTACATTGGTATTCCGGAAGACCATTCAGAGAGTTATCACACTTTTATGAAAGAGAACTTCTTTAGTCACATAGATATTCCTGCAGAGAATATTCACATTCTTAACGGAAATGCCAAAGACCCCGATAAAGAGTGTGATGAGTATGAGGCAAAAATTAAATCCTTTGGCGGAATCGATTTGTTTATGGGCGGAGTTGGTCCGGACGGTCACATTGCATTTAATGAACCGGGCTCATCGCTTACTTCCAGAACAAGAGTAAAGACTCTTACAACTGACACAATAATAGCAAATTCCAGATTTTTTAATAATGACATTAATCTGGTGCCAAAGACTGCATGTACGGTTGGAGTGGGCACAATAATGGATGCAAAAGAAGTTATGATTCTTGTTAACGGACATAACAAGGCACGCGCATTGCGCCACGCCGTTGAGGAGTCCGTTAACCACATGTGGACGGTCAGTGTTTTGCAGATGCATCCGCTTGGAATCATAGTTTGCGACGATGCCTCAACCTTTGAATTAAAAGTAGGGACGGTTAACTATTTTAAGGATATAGAAAAAGACAATCTTGATCCTGAAAATATGCTAAAATATTAATCTGCTACAATAGTGTAGTCGGATTTATATGTGATGCCGGTTGTTGAGATATTCTCAAAGCCGGCATTGCTGTTTTTGCGGCGGAATTCAAATTGCTGCTGCAGCATATCCTCTTTCTCTAATCTTTCAGTGTTATTGATGTCGTTCTTTAAGCCGTTGATAATCTGCTTTGTAAAAAACTTGGTAACATCATATCCGTTAAAGGCATTGGCAGAAGGTTCAGTGTTATAAAGCGCTCTGAATTGTCTTGTGAAACTTTGTACGTCTGCATTTGTAAAGTCAACATAAAAAGGCATGGAAAGCTTTAGTCCAAACTTATTGAACTGCGCAACATCCACCGCCTCAAAACTTCTCCATCTCGGAGTCCCGTATAGAGAAATTTTCTCCGGCATTTCCAAAATATCAAGATTCCTAAGTACGTCGCTTACAAAGGCTTCATTAAAACTTGGGACAAAAATTATATTATCCTTGTCTGCAGTAATTTTCTGCTTGAATGTACCTCCTATTGTTCTGCCCTGAAGTATTGAATAGGTGATCTCCGAGAATGCAATACCTTCTTTCTTAAGCAATTGCATAATTTCATCGGCCGCCCATCTGTCATTCCCTCCGTTTTGAAAAACCACTACAACATTTTTATTAGGTGACATCTCATACTCCTTTTTGGCCATCATAACAAGGTTATGAAACTGAACATCCGTTGTAGGCGGAACCTGAAACAGATATTTGCTCTTGTTTATAAGGGAATCCGTTGCAGGGTCAAGCGGGGATACCAAAGGAATTCCGTGTTTATTAATGTAAGGAATAAAACTTTTTACGCTTGTACTCCTTACCGGGCCTATGATAAGATTGCACCCCGTTAATTTGCCTGAATTTATAATTGCCTGAGATGAAGCATATTCGCTTTGGTCAATCGCATTTACGGCAATATCCGCACCCGCCTCTTTTAAGTCATTTATTGCAAGCAGCGCTCCTGCGTAAAAATCCATGTAATTTGTGTTTGGCTTTGCGCTCTTGCTGTTAAGAGGCAATATGACGGCTACTTTTACAGGCTCTGCAACTTGTTCTTTCTGAGAATATTCATTGCTGTCTGCTGCTTTGTTCTCTTGCTGTTTCTTTACCGGAACGTTCTTCTCCGTGTTTGCGTTTTGTGTAGAATTATCTGATTTGCTGTTAATTGCAGAAACAGGTATCCTAAGAGTCTGAACTCCCTTAAGAGTTTCATCCTTAATGTTATTCTCTTTTATAAGGACGCTCCTGTCCAGATGGTATTCGTTTGCAATGTCATCCAAATCTTCATACCATTTAACTTCATGAACAATATATTTGTTGTTCCCGACAGCTTCTCCCTTTTTATTCTCCTCTTTGGCGTTTTCAGCCGGAGCAGCAGTTTTGATATTTTCTTTATTTACAGCCTGTTGGTCCTGTTTTGACGGCTGTGTGTATTTTGCGGAACTTTGATCTCCCCTCTCCGAGATTTGCTGTTCCGGATTAACGGGAATATATAAAAGAGACCCCTCCTTAAGACCCGCCGCAAGAGCCGGGTTATATTTTTGAAGTTCTTCTATTGTTATCTTGTACGCTTTGCTTATAGAGTACAGGGTTTCTTGTTTTTTTACCCCGTGAGCATACATAAGTTTCCCGTTAACCTTTACAATTTCTTTTGAAATTGTAACAGGTGTCTGTGCGTAACTTGCTGCAGGAAAAGATGCTGTAAAAGACGCTAAAGCAACGGCGCACAACGCCGCAAATTTTTTATAATGTTTCATAATAAATAATTTTTTAAGAGAGCGGCGCGTGCTTGCATATTATTCCAGCCTTGCAAGCATGTTTTTAATGTTCTCTTCTATCCTCTCGTACACCTTGTCATCATAAGGAGTCTTTACAAATTTGGTGCCTGTTACGGCTTCATAAAGCTCTATGTATCTGTTTGATATCTCGGAAACTTTTGCATCGGTCATCTCCGGAACTTTTTGTCCGGCCTGACCCCGGAATCCGTTATCCATAAGCCATTCGCGTACAAATTCCTTTGACAGTTGTTTCTGCTGCTCGCCCTTTGCAAATTTCTCCGCATAACCTTCTTTGTAGAAATAACGGGAACTGTCGGGAGTATGAATCTCATCCATCAGACAAACATCGCCGTCTAAAAGGCCAAATTCATATTTTGTATCTACGAGTATAAGCCCTTGACTGTCCGCGATTTCTGAACCTCTTTGGAAAATCTTTAGAGTGTAGTCTTCTACCTTCTCATATATGTCTGCCGGGATGAGTCCCTTCTTAATAATTTCCTCTTTTGATATGTCTTGATCATGCCCTCCGATTTCCGCCTTGGTAGTCGGAGTTATAATAGGGTGCTCAAATTTTTGGTGCTCTCTCATGCCGTCGGGAATTGTTACGCCGCAGATTTCTCTTGCACCGTCTTTGTAAGATCTCCATGAACTGCCTGTTAAATAGCCTCTTACAATCATCTCAACCGGCAGCGGTTGACATTTGTACCCAACCGTGACCATAGGATCCGGAGATGCAATTTTCCAGTTGCGGACAATATCCGTTGTCTTATCTAGGAATTGCGATGCAATCTGGTTAAGCACCTGTCCCTTGTAGGGAATTCCGCGCGGCAGCACCACGTCAAATGCAGATATCCTGTCTGTTGCAATCATTACAAGATATTTGTCATTAATAAAATAAACATCACGCACCTTTCCGGTGTACTTGCCTGTCTGACCTTTAAAGTCAAAATTAGTTTTTACAATTGAGTCCATATAGCATTAAATCGCTTTAATAAAATTTTCCAGTTGAAAGCAGAAATTTTCCCAGCTGAGTTTTTGCTTCAGCATTTTGATGTTGTAAATATACTTCTCTTTGCACCTTTCTGCAAAGTATTTTTTAATGGCATCTGCAACTCCCTGTGGGGTAATCGATTCTGTAAGGAGTCCTGTTCCCGCTTTTCCCACGCTTTCTACAAGTCCTCCTACAGGTGTTGTAATAAGCGGGACATTAAAGTTCCATGAGATAGAACTTATGCCGCTTTGAGTTGCGCTTCTGTACGGAAGAACACATGCATCTGCGGCGGAAAAATATTTTTTTACGTCGCTGTCGGGAATATAATTTGTGTTGACTATTATATTATTTCTGCACTGTGCAAATTCCGGTGAATCAATGATTTGCTGATATTTGTCAAAACTGCCGTACGGCTCTCCGGCAACAACCAGCATGTAGGATTTATCCAGCAGCGGCATTGCGTTAAGCAAAATATCCAGACCCTTATAGTCCCTGATGAGTCCAAAAAACAGAAGAACCTTCCTGCTCTCTACGGATAATTTATCAAAGCCTCCGTCTGCTCCGGGAATATTTAGAGCTTTGCGTGCTTCATAAGAATTTATCTGCTCACCAAAGTTGGAGTACAGCGGATGATGAATTGTAATGCATTTAGAATCAGGCGATAACTCAATTAAATCATCCTTGACGGCGTTGCTTAGAAGGACAAACCCGTCATTGCGCCTGATAAAATATTTTGTGAGCGGCGCATCAAAAAAATGATGTTCATGAGGAATTACGTTGTCCATTATTGCAATGCGCTTGCAATGGGGAAATACTGCTTCCGAGGATAATGCACGTTTGCCTAATCTGCCGGCAACATATCCCAGTGACGGGGCAAAATAGCTCATCCAATACCGTGTAATTAAAACATCCGGTTCCCACTCTGAAATCTTACGCGCGGTAGAGATATAAGAAAAAGGATTTGCCGTATCCAGCAGAGTTTCAGACTCTACGGGTACGGCATTATCATCTTTTGCTACGTACTGCGTCTTGCCCGGGAATAGGAACTCCGGATATTGCCTTTTAAAGTTAAATGCTTTTACTGTATGCTTTTTTGAGAGCTCTTTAAGCAAATAAGTGTTAAACTGCGATATTCCGCCCCTGTAGGGATAAAAGCAAGAGAGTATTGCAATTTTCATTAATTACTTGGAATCGTCAGATTTTGTGTTGTCTGTGCCTTTGTCTTTTTTCTTGTTCTTAACATACTCATTGTTAAGACCTTCTATAACATCATTTGTTATATCCAGAGACTCGTCTCCGGCAAGTACGTTGTTGCTGGCCGTACTTGTTGTAAGGATAAGGGCAAACTTCTTTGTTTCATTATACTTCTTCAAGTATGCGCGTACCGATTTCAGAATCTTGTTGTACATGTCACTCTCTTCCTGTTGAATTTCAGCCTGTTTCTGCTGGCTTAAGTTCTGCAGGTCTGCCTGGCGGTTAGAAAGCACCTGGTTCTGCTCCTCTGCCTGGGCGCGCGTTAGAAGACCCTTGTTTATCTTAGTTTGGAAATCACTTGCATCACTTTGGAAATCTCTTCCCTTGTTTTGCAAGTCATTTTGAATGTCTTGCACTTTGGCTTCAAGATCAGATTTCATATCGTTAAACATATCATACTGATTTACAAGTGTATCAAGCTGTACATAAACAATGCTCCCCGCAGGAGGAAGAGCCATCGGCTTTGATTGGTTGGACTTTGAACCCTGTTTGCAAGAGCATGCAAGTACTGCAAGCGCAATGCACAATACTACCTTTAGTTGTCTCATGAGAAATTGATTTTCTATTTAAATGTTATGTAAAATCTTTTTTATAACTGTCGCGACAGATATCTCCCGCAAAAATAGTAAAATTATACTAACTGCCTTCTGTAAGCCTGAACGGTATTTTCCAGTCCCAAATATAGTGCGTCACATATAAGTGCGTGACCTATAGATACTTCCATAAGGCCTGGAATTGTTTCATTAAAATATTTCAGGTTGTTCAGGTTCAAATCATGCCCCGCGTTTAACCCAAGAGAGCATTTAACTGCCTCTATGGCAGCATCATAGTAAGGTTTAATGGCTTTCTCTCTGTTTTCAAAATAGTGTTTTGCGTAGGATTCTGTGTAAAGCTCTACTCTATCGCAGCCGCAGTCAGCTGCATTTTTTATCATTTCAACGTCAGGGTTTACAAATATGGAGACGCGTATGCCGGCCTCTTTGAATCTTTTACATACTCCTTGCAAGAATTTTTTATTCTTTACTGTATCCCATCCGGTGTTGGAGGTAACCGCATTATCTGCATCCGGCACTAATGTTACCTGTTCAGGCAATACCTTAAGAACCAGTTCTATAAATGGCTCCTTAGGGTTTCCCTCTATGTTGAATTCGGTAGTAAGCACAGGCTTCAAATCAAATACATCCTGTCTCTTAATGTGTCTTTCATCAGGACGAGGATGTACTGTAATACCTTGAGCACCAAATCTCTCACAGTCCAGGGCGCATTTTACTACGTCAGGCATGTTACCGCCTCTCGCATTTCTAAGAGTTGCTATTTTGTTGATATTGACGCTTAATCTTGTATTATTCTTTTGCATTATACAATCTTTTTAAACAATCAGTGCGGCGCACTGTCAAGCAAAAATATGGAAAATATGTATAACTTGCACAAAAATGAGGTCCTGCCGTTTTTTGCAGGAGAATAAAATGATGGATATTGCATTATTTGGAAGAAACGTTGGAAAAGAGAGTTTTCCGGAACTCGGATTGTTGTTTCAGAGATTAAAATCGGATGCCCGCATAAGACTTGCGTTTTATAAGCCGTTCTACAATTATCTGATTGACAGCATTAAACGGACGGAAGCAAAGATGTCCGGAAGTTTTGCGATACTTAATGCTGTTGAAGGTGCGGATTTATTTACGGGAGCAGATGATATTCCCTCCGATACTGAACTTTTTCTCTCTCTGGGAGGTGACGGCACATTTTTAAACGGTGTGGCATTGGTAAGAGACAGAAACATTCCAATAGCGGGTATCAATTTTGGGCATCTCGGATTTTTGACAACGGCAAGTGTTGCAGATAAAAA
>DAIRSJ010000010.1:0-2180 GCA_036804445.1 Candidatus Egerieousia sp. | reverse complement strand
TATGCGCTAAGCGTTGGCGGTCCTATAGTCATGCCTCAGTCAAATGTATTGCTGATAGTACCAATTGCGCCGCATAACCTTAACATCAGACCGCTTGTTGTACCTGATACCTCCGTAATAGGGATATCTTTCAGCGGCCGCAATAGAGATGCGCTTGTATCTGCGGACAACAGATTTTTTCATATCCCGACAGGCTCCAAAATTAAAATTTCCAAAGGGGCGAATTCTGTCAATATGGTTTCAATGGATAATAATTTCATTAAGGCACTTAATGAGAAATTATTCTGGGGAGCAGATAAGCGTAATCTTAAATAAGCTTAACATGAGGAGCTTTTATACATTGATAATTTTGTTATCTTTGCCCCTCACAAAATCAGAGTAATGACACAAGAAAATAAATTGCCAAAGCATGTTACCATCATTATGGACGGTAACGGACGTTGGGCAAAGCAGAGAGGAAAAGAGAGAATAGATGGCCACAAAGAGGGAGTGGAGAGTGTGCGCGCATGCTGTGAGCTGGCGGTAGAACTTGGAATACAATATCTTAGTGTCTTTGCTTTTTCAGAGGAGAACTGGGGCAGACCTCAAGATGAGATAGAGGGGTTGTGGAAAATAATGCTTAAGGCCATTACAGCAGAGACTCCCACTTTTATGAAAAATAATGTTCGATTTAGGGTTATCGGAAATTTTTCCAGACTTTCTAAGTCCCTTGTAAAAGAGATAGATGACTGTATGGCTCTTACTGCCGGCAACACCGGAACCACCTTGGTTGTGATGCTTAGCTACAGTGGTAAATGGGATATTGTTCAGGCGCTTAATCAGTTTATGAGCAAGCATCCCGGTGAGCAGATTACAGAAGAAGCTGTCGGGAGCTATCTGAGCACAGCGGATATACCTGATCCGGATCTGCTTATCCGCACAAGCGGAGAGCAGAGGATTAGTAACTATATGCTTTGGCAGACCGCTTATACTGAGTATTACTTTACGGATGTTCTTTGGCCCGATTTTCGCAAAACTCAGTTCCGGCAAGCTTTAGACGCCTACTCTAAGAGGGAGAGAAGATACGGAAAAGTTTAAAAATTAACTGCAGTACATGAAACTACTAAAAGCTTTTTTATTGTTGGCATTAGCCATTGTTCCTATTTCCCTTGCGGCGCAGGAAGTTGACTATGATAATCCCAAAACCTACATCATCGGAAACATAAAAGTTTCCGGAATAAAATATTTGAGTGAGGATCAAATTGTCTCATTTACAGGACTTTCCAAAGGAGACAAAATTACCATTCCTGGCACCGATGTTTCAGACATTCTGAAAAGAATATGGGCCCAGAGATATTTTTCAGATGCGGGTCTGTATATAGATTCAATTGGTAAAAACGACACCATCACTTTAGGTATTCATCTGGTTGAACGCCCAAGGGTTTCGCGTTGGATTTTTGAGGGAGTTCGCAGCGGTCAGAGATCTGATTTGGATGAGAGACTGAAACTTAAAAAAGGTTCAGAACTTTCGGACTACATAATTAAGTCATCTACGGACATTATTAAAAGATATTATGCAGAAAAGGGATTCCTAAAATGCTCCGTAAAACTTACTCAGGAAAATGATACCGTGATCAACAATGCGGTAAGAGTAACTTTTCATATAGACAGGGGGCCGAGAGTAAAAATTCAAAAAATAACTTTTTCCGGAAATACGGCAATCGGAGACTGGAAATTGATGAAGTCCATGAAGAAGACAAGGGATAAACGCCTTTTTAACTTCTTCAAATCCAAGAAGTTTAATGAAAAAGAATTTAAGACGGACAAGAACAGTCTGATATCCACATTTAACGAGCAGGGATATAGAGATGCCAGAATCCTTAAAGATACCATGTATTATATTTCTCCCGACAGATTGCAAATTGATTTTAAATTTGAGCAGGGAGACAAGTACCATTTCAGAAATATTACATGGACGGGGAATAGCGTCTACTCTGCTGAACAGTTGAACTCTGTGCTTAGGATTAAGAAGGGTGATATATATGATCTTGTTACAATGGACAAGCGTCTGAACGGAGATCCTAAACAGCAAGATGCCGATGTTAAAAAACTCTATACCGACAACGGTTATCTGTTTTTTAATATTATGCCTGTGGAGAAAAATATTGAGAGCGATTCCGTTGATGTTGAGATGAGAATTT
>DAIRSJ010000009.1:24466-36341 GCA_036804445.1 Candidatus Egerieousia sp. | reverse complement strand
TAACCCAAAGAGCCTGGTGCCCGACTCCGCCGGGACCGGTATTTCCTTTTCCTCTCCGGTAGTAATCATCCTCCAGTCTTCTGATGTAATTGCACCTTACAATATACATCTCGGACAGATCCAGGGTTGTATCGGCAGTACCCTTCTTAATTGCCTCGCTCTCAAGGAAAGAAACAGTTGCAAAACACCAGCAGGTGCCGGTATTGGCCTGATTTTTTACAGCTGTTGCCGGGTTGTTCTTAACAGTTGTAAATTCATACTTATACTGCGCATAAGCGGTTGTAACAGTAAACAATCCTGCGCATAGCGCAACTGCTGCAACAAGAAAAATCTTTTTCATTTTTAATTATTTTTATCTCCCGACAGAGTATATTCCGTCGGGATTATTAATAAATATCCTTGTTATTACTACTTGATACCCAGCTTCTTGCGTAGCTCTTTTGGAATACCGTTCTTGTTAACGACAAAATCCATTGTCTTAAATTGTACAAACGGAACAGATGCATACCAGATGCCCTGATATTTTCCGGTCTTGCCCCAAGAGTTCTTTACCATATAATATTTTGTACCATTTTGGTCATGTGCAATACCGTAAATCTGAAGACCGTGGTCATCTGTAGTTGTTTTATTATCATAACCTTCCTGTCTCATCTCCTGAGTAATAGTCATCTCCTTTCCCGGCTTGTTCAGATTATAAATAGCGGCCTTCTTCTGATTAGGATCTTTGCCAACCCAATGTTCTTGGTCTGAACCTGCAGCCTTTTCATTAGCTACAACATCAGGAACAACAGCAATGCCTTCACGAGTGAAACCGTTCTCACTAACATCTGATCCCCAAGCAATTGTGTAACCGTTTGCAAGCGCGTAGTCAATGATTTCCATCATCTCATTCATAGGAACGTTGTAGCTCAAATCCCAGCGCCAGTTGTCCGGAACTTCAACTGCAAATTGTGAATAGAAGGGATGGTGCGTGTAAGAAGTGATTGACACATAATCATCCATATTTAATTTTAACCCTTTGGTTACAAACTCTTTAGGTGAATATTCCACTCCTTTATAAGTAACTTTCTCCGGGCATTTGCCAAGATAAGTATCTAGAATTGCATTGAAAGGAGCCATCCATTTATCCTGAGCGGAAATCTGGTGTTTTGTGTTTGCAACAAAGCCTTTTGTGTAACCGTCAAGAACAGAGAACATTTCCGAGAAATTAATTCTCTTCTCGTCACCTCTCAAGCAAGGCATATCCTTCTCCAGAACAACGCCATAATCTTGGTAAGAGTGAACAACATCCATTGATGCGCCTCCCTCTGCAAAATTAAGAGTTCCATCCAGACGAACATACTTCACAAATTTTTCTTGATAATTCTTGTAAACCGTATACCAAGTAGATAGAGCAATGCTGGTATCAGCGGTCCCCTTCTTTATGGCCTCGCTCTCCAAAAATGAAGTTGTAGAAAAAGCCCAGCAAGTGCCTGAACTTCCCTGATTTCTAATACCGCTGATTGGAATAGCCAAATCTGTGGTAAAAACATAGCCCGAGTCTTTCTTCTGAGCGCCTTTGTCTTGTGCAATGCTGTAAGTTGTTGTTGCGCAAAGCAATGCAATCGTCAGTAGTGCAAATAATTTTTTCATAAAATATTTAATTTATTATTATCATTTTACCCATAGGTAACTTTAATTCAGCCGGTTTCAATTTATCGGCAATGTTTGCCGCTACGGAATTCTCATAAACTTGTGGGCCTGCAAAGAAACATTCCATTCCGGATTTTTTTTCACATAATCAACTATTTGCGGCATCACCGTTCTCATCCTGCTCCACTCCGGCTGCAAATACAAAATGCATTTCTCCCCTACCAGCCGTCTGTTATACTCAGCCCACTTAAAATCCCCTGCACTCTCTATAATAACCTTAAGTTCATCAGCTTTCCCGTATATCTTTTGCAACGGTTTTTTATTTTTCTTTGGAGAGAGACATATCCAGTCAAATACTCCCGACAGCGGACTGCTCCCGCTTGTTTCCAAAAATATTTGCAAACCTCTATTTTTTAGAGCTTTACATAAACCGTCGAGAGGATAATTAAGAGGCTCTCCTCCTGTAAGGACTATTGTTTTTGCTGGACACAGTGCTGCATCCTTAACTATAACATCTATATCTACCGGCGGAAATTTTTTGGGATTCCAGCTCTCTTTGGAATCACACCAGCTGCAGCCGACGTCACATCCCCCAAGACGTATGAAATATGCAGGCTTACCTGTATTATATCCCTCTCCCTGAATAGTATAAAAACTCTCCACCAGGGGCAAAAACTTCCCGCCTTCCAGCTCCGGATATTCCTGATTTTTTATCACTCCTATATAACTTCCAATTAAATAACTTGCACCCGCACGGGACACATCTGACTATTAGACACAAATATAACATTTTTGTCTTACAAAAAAGAGTAAATCCGTGCCAGATTGTCACAAAATGAGGTTTTTCAGGAGTTTATGCCGTACTGGTAAAAGATTTGAAAGCAATAACAGTGCCTTTAAAACTGAGCCTGCAAAAGGACAGCGGAGAGGCAAAAAGGAGATAATATTATGGAAATGAGCAACAATCAGTCACAGGAAAAAGCACTTGACCGTTATGCCGTTAATTTGAACCAAAGGGCAAAGGCGGGAAAACTGGACCCGGTCATTGGAAGAGATGACGAGATAAGGAGGGTTCTGCAAATTCTTAGCAGAAGGACAAAGAACAACCCTATTCTCGTGGGTGAACCCGGTGTTGGTAAAACTGCTATAGCAGAGGGACTTGCGCAAAGGATTTTGCACGGAGACGTTGCGGAAAATCTTAAGGATAAAGTGATTTATTCTTTGGATATGGGAGCGTTGATTGCAGGAGCAAAGTACCAGGGAGAATTTGAAGAGAGGCTGAAAAGCGTTATAAAAGAGGTAGTTGACAGCAACGGAGAAATCATACTTTACATAGATGAAATACACACTTTGGTTGGAGCCGGACAGACCAGCGGCGCAATGGACGCTGCAAATATCTTAAAACCCGCACTTTCAAGAGGAGAGTTAAGATGCGTAGGTTCAACTACATTGGATGAATATCAGAAATATTTTGAGCAGGATAAAGCATTGGAGAGGAGATTCCAGATGGTAATGGTAGATGAACCGTCACCCGCAGAAAGCATCTCTATATTAAGGGGTTTAAAACCTAAATATGAAAACCACCATAAGGTAAAAATTGAGGATGACGCTATTATTGCTGCGGTTGAATTATCCCACAGATATATAACTAACAGGTACCTTCCTGATAAGGCAATTGACCTTATGGATGAAGCGGCCGCAAAATTGAGGCTGGAGATGAACTCGGTCCCCGAAGAGATTGATGAACTAAACAGAAAAGTAAAACAACTGGAAATTGAGAGGGAGGCTATCAGAAGAGAAGGCAAATCTCAAAAGTTAACTGAGATTAATAATCAACTGGAATCTCTTAAAAAGCAGCAAGATATCTACAACAAACAATGGAAGGAGGAGAAATCTCTTTTGGACAGCATACAGAACAAGAGGCAGGAAATTGACAAGCTTAAATTTGAAGCTGATGAGGCGGAGAGAAGCGGCGATTACGCAAAAGTTGCGGAAATCCGCTACGGCAAAGTTGCAAGTTTGGAGAAAGATATTGCCGGTCTTAAGAAAAAAGAGGAAAGCAATGAACACCCGCTGATCAATGAAGAGGTTAAGCCGGAAGATATTGCAGAGGTTGTTGCAAAATGGACAGGCATACCGGTAAAGAGAATGCTGCAGAGTGAAAAGGATAAATTGCTTCATTTGGAGGAGGAGTTGCATAAAAGAGTAGTAGGACAAGATGAGGCCATAGAGGCTGTCGCTGATGCTGTAAGGCGTTCACGTGCAGGGCTTCAGAGTGAGAAAAGACCAATAGGTTCTTTCTTGTTTATGGGTACTACCGGTGTCGGAAAAACTGAGCTGGCAAAGGCTCTTGCTGAATTTTTGTTCAATGATGAGAACCTGATGACCAGGATAGATATGAGTGAATATCAGGAAAGCTTTGCTGTAACTCGTTTAATCGGAGCGCCTCCGGGATATGTCGGATATGATGAAGGAGGCCAGCTGACAGAGGCCGTAAGGCGCAAACCATACTCGGTTATTCTGTTTGACGAAATTGAAAAAGCGCATCCCGATGTGTTTAATATACTTCTGCAGGTACTTGATGAAGGGCGGCTTACGGACGGAAAGGGAAGAACCGTTAACTTTAAAAATACCATTCTTATTATGACCAGCAACGTTGGTGCGGACATTATCCAGGACTACATTTCAAGGATAAAGATAAATGAGAGCAATAAAACGCAGACGATGGCAGAATGCAAGGAGAAAATAATGGCTCTTCTTAAGAAGAGCATCAGACCGGAATTTTTAAACAGAATAGATGAAATAATAATGTTCCAGCCTCTTGGAAAAGAGGAAGTTAAAGGCATATTGAAGTTGCAGATCAACCAGATAGAAAAAACTTTGGAAGAGAAAGGAATTACCCTGAGTTTCACAGAAAACAGCCTTAACTATCTGGCAGACAAGGGATACGATATTGCCTACGGTGCCCGCCCTATTAAGCGTCTTCTGCAAAAAGAGGTCATAAACACCCTTGCAGAAAAGCTGATTAGCGGAGAAATCTCCAGCGGAAATAAAATCAAGATTGACTGCAAGAATAACCGGCTGGTATTCAAATAAAAAATTCCGCCAAGAGATTGGCGGGATTTTTGTTATTTTTGCGGCGGTTATCTACATCAATTGTGCTGAAAGCTTTGAGAACATATCTTAACAAGAGGTTTCCTTTGACACCGTCTAGGGATATACCGGCCGAGTATCATAACTTGGAGGATATCAAGCTCATAGGCTTTGCATATAATATTAAGTCTGTAGAGTCCGGAGATGCTTTAAGTCAGATTATTGAGTGCATCGGCTCTCAAAACATACCCTACAAGGGTCTTGTCATGGAATCCAAGAGAAATGCATTAAAAAAAATTCTTGTGACACACCCGGAACTTGGGAAAAATAAAAATGTTACAATAATAACAAAGAACTATCTAAGCTGGACCGGAATACCCGATATTCACAGATCTGCAAAGTTTTTCAGTCATGTTTACGACTTATTTATAAACTTTAACAGCCGCAGCGATTTTAAATTTGACTACATCACAAAGAGAGCAAAATCCAAATTTTCAGTTGGAATGCGTTCCTCTGCACTATCCTTATACTCAATGGTTTTGGAGGGAGAATACAAGAACACGCTAGATGAGGCAGAATACGTAAGACAAGTTTTCCATTACGTTAAGGCTATTAAAGCGGGAGGAGAAAATGAACAGCAAATATCATAATCCAGACTTTGACGCACAGGAGTTCGAACGTTTCCGCGCCTTGTTCAAAAAGTTTGATGCAGCATATAAAAAAGGAACTTATTCATCCATTGAACTTTCAGAAGATGAATACGATTTTATCATAGAATCATACATAGAAAGAGAGGATCCGGTCATGGCTGCAACAGTCTCGGCACTGGCATTTGAGAAGTACTCATACTCTCCCGTGCTGATGGTCAAATACTGTGATTCCCTTATACTTGGCAATAAGATAGAAGATGCCATCTCTCTGTTAGACAGATACAAAGAGACATTCACCGATTACTCTGAAATTTATTTACTATACAGCAGGATATACATTAAAAGAAAATTGTGGAAGGATGCCAGAGATTCATTCAATAAAGCAATTGGAATTGAGGCTTGTCCGGAAGATATATGTGATTCGGTTTACGCAATTGCGCAAGACTGCATGGAACTAGACAACTACCATGAGGCAATTTTTTATCTCGACAGGTCAAATGAGTTGACAAAAAAGTGGGATGAAAAAAACAATTGTAAGGAAGATGTTGAGGATGTTGCAGGCATGTACAATGACTACGCGTATTGTTATGAAAAAATCGGACATTTGGACAAATCTGCGGAGTATTATCAGAAATACCTGGAAATTAATCCGTTTGATGATATTAGCTGGTTTAACATAGGAACAATTTATGCAAGACAGAAGAGGTTAAAAGAGGCGGTTGATGCTTTTGAATATGCGGTTTCTTTAAACCGTAAAAATTCATCGGCGCTGTACAATTTGGGAATTGTCTCTTTAAACCTGGAGGAATTTAAAAATGCTGTTGAATACTTTACGGATTTTGAAAAGATAGAGAAGAAAAATATTCCGGGAACCATCGGACTGGCTGATGCCTATATGGGACTCGGGGATTACGGACAGGCGGAAATTCTATTTCGCAAGGCTCTTATGCTGGATAAAGATTGTGCAGAGGCAAAGGAGGGCATTGCATGTCTAAAGAAAATTAAAAAAAGTAAAACTAATAAACCTACAAATAACAAATAATGAGCAATTTAGCAAAATACTCAATCCTTACGCTCAAAGGGATTGGCATAGGTATGGCCAATGTCATACCGGGAGTAAGCGGAGGCACAATAGCTTTTTTAACAGGCATTTACGAGGAATTGATAGAATCAATTAAATCCTTTAACATAACAAACCTTAAACTCTTGCTTGGGGGGAAATTCAGAGAATTTGCAAAGGCGACGGACCTTGCGTTTCTTTCATGTATTTTGCTGGGCATTCTGGCAAGTGCATTCTCTCTGGCAAAATTGATGGTATATTTACTTAAATACCAGCCCATTGCAACGTGGAGTTTCTTTTTTGGGCTGATATTAGTTTCTTGCTTCTATATTTTTGGAGAGATAAAAAAGTGGAACATTGGAACAATAATCTGTCTGCTGGCCGGTACTGCAATAGCAGTATTTGTGTGCATGGCTTCCCCTACTCAAACAACTGACGCATGGTGGTTTATCATGGTGTGCGGCGCCATAGCAATTTGCGCAATGATACTTCCGGGAATTTCCGGGAGTTTTGTGCTGCTACTTCTTGTTAAATACGAATTTGTTATGAATGCACTTAGCTCATTCAACATACCTGTACTGTTACTATTTGCAATTGGGGCCGTCGCCGGAATTATAGCATTCTCTCACCTGCTAAGCTGGCTTTTGAAAAAGTTTTACGCACAGACCATTGCGCTTCTGAGCGGTTTTATGGTTGGCTCACTTATAAGAGTGTGGCCTTGGCAAAAAGTTGTACAGCACTCCGTTGGAACGGATACATCATTACCCGTGTTACCCGGAAAGTTTGCAGAAATAATGGGCGTCTCTCCGCAAATTGGAATGGCAATAATTTTTATAATGATCGGTATTGCGCTTGTTGTCGTACTTGAATCATTGGGCAATAAAAAGAAAAAAGAGACTCCGGAGAGCACAAAGGATTAATCTGTCGGGAGTAAAATTTTACAATAAGCAAAAAATGTTTACATTTGCAGCCTAAAAATCGGAAGGAGATTCGCAGCGTCGGGCAGATACCGGCAGAAACTGCGGAACTCATACCGGATCGGTAGCTCAGTTGGATAGAGCAACAGCCTTCTAAGCTGTGGGTCGAGGGTTCGAATCCCTCCCGATTCACGCAAAAATAAAAACCCGCAGGCAAAAGCTTGCGGGTTTTTATTTTTGCAGCGGATACTCGCCGCAAATCGTTTCATTCAGGAAACAATTTTATTCACGTATATATTTGAATATTTGAGCCGTTCACAATACCCGGCAAAAAAGACACACAAATTAATCGGCAGTTTTTGTGTTGCTAACTATAATAATTCCACCGGCAACAATAGATAAAAGCAGCATAGCAGAAAATATGTTGATAATATTCAAACTATGTTTAAATAAATCAATTGAATGTTGCAATATAAAAGAGGCTCCGCCGGAAATCACAAATAATGCAACTCCCAGAAAAAGAGATATTAGCACAATCCAGCGTGTCCACTCCGGCTGCTCTTTCTTTGTTTGCGGCTGAGGATAATAATCCAGTTGAGAGATTATTTTCTTTGTAAAATATTCCCCGTCAAGATGCTGCTTGCCCGCACCAAAAAAGCTCTTTATTTCTTTATCGCTTAACATATTGTAAATATAATATTATCTGACTTATGCTATTACTTATTTTACAACAAATGTCATTTTTGCCCATATAAATCGGCGCATTCATTCACCGTAGCCTGCCTGTTTCAAGTACACTTTTAAATGTTCCCTCCCTCTGGATAAATGGGATTTTACGGTATTCTCCTTCATCCCGGTAATCACAGAAATATCAGAGATTTTCTTCTCCTCCATATAGAACAGCAACAGTACCGCTTTCTCATTTTCAGCAAGATTCTTTAAAGCTTTGTTTATATCATTGTTTACCGTAATTCTGTCTGAACCTGCACTTTGCACCACCATCGGGTCAGAAGCGCGGTCTGCGCCTTCAATTTTTCTATCTGTCGGGAGCTGTACCTCACTGAGTCTAACCCGTTTGCTCATCTGATCATAAAAGCAGTTGTAGGCAATTCTAAAGAGCCAGGTAGATAATTTTGACCTGCCATGGAAGGATGAGAGCCCCGTATAGGCCTTAATGAAAGCATCTTGCGCAATATCATCTGCAAGGACTCCATCTCCTCCGGACAGGTTAAGCAGGAATCTCCTTAAAGGTTCCTGCTGCTCCCTGACAAATGCCGCAAATTCTACCTTGTCCAATTGACAAACCAAATTAAATCTTATGAAAATTTATGTAAATTACTGCAAGCAATTTATTAGAGAGCTATTTATAACTATCGGATTTTTTCTGTTCTTCTTCATGTTTCTTATAGTATCGTCCTGCATAGAAAGATACAAGAAATCCGGCGCCAACAAGAGCGGGAATCAATCCGCTGCATGCAATTCCAAGCGCACTAGAGCTAACAACCGGCTGAACTTTTAACAAGAAATAAAGCAAAAAGAAAATTCCAAGACCTACTCCTACAAGACTAACTCCCCATGTGAACAACTTCATGGGATTATCTTTTTTGATTTTTGCATCTTGGACGTTCTTAAAGAAATTGGGATCCAAGGGAACACCTTTTTCTAATGCCTTGGCTATTAATTCGTTCTTATTTTGTTCGGTACGATAGTGGGACATATAAATTATCAGCACAATTGCCACCGGCATTACCGCGCATATAAAAATGGGGACTAAAACCTCTTCCATAATGATAAGTTTTTATTGTTAATTTTTAATCGTTTCCATTTAGACTGCGGAAAGGTACAAAAGGTTGCAGGGAAACAGATAAATTTCCAAAAAGTTATTTTTATTCCCGTCTTTTGCACGGTATCCATGCCCAAAATGTAGAACCTTGGTTTTCTTTGGAGAAAAAACCTATCTTTCCGCCGCATGCATCAACTATTGCCTTGCATATAGAGAGTCCCAAACCTGTTCCCTTTGCAAAATTATCTAACTTCTCAAACCTTTGAAATATAAGGTGTTGCTTATCATTAGGAATACCGACACCTGTATCCGATACTTCCATCTTAACTCCTCCGTTCTCATAAACGTATGAAGCCGTGATTGTTCCGTGAGGCGTATACTTTATGGCATTGGTGATAAAATTCATAAGTATCTGTGCTATCCTTTGCCTGTCAGAAAATATGATACACTCTTTATATGGATTATTCTCAATCAGTTTCACCCCAACAGGTACTCTGTTCATTACGGAATTTAATACATTGGTAAAGCACATTGACATATCAAATTCCTGATCAGCTATTTGCACGGCACCGGCCTCAATTTTTGAAAGATCCAAAATATCGTTCACCAATCTCAACAGAAGATCACTGTTTATATTTATCAGTTCAGTATATTCATCTCGACACTCCGTATAATCCTTTTCCTGAAGAAGATTAGCAAAACCAACAATTGCGTTAAGGGGAGTTCTGATGTCATGACTCATATTTGCAAGAAAGGCAGACTTAAGTTTATCAGCCTCCTTTGCCCTTTCAATCTCAACCTTAAGCTCTTGCTGAACTTCTACAAGTTTGGTATTATCACGCCTGAATCCAACAAACTTAGTAACAATGCCATCCCTTCCAACCTCAAGCGGACTTGCAGTAGTTGTGCAGTAATGCCATTTATTATCACTTTCATACCAAAGCCGGGCTTCCGAATATAAGTTTTCATTACTTCCGCACTTTATTTTATCTACCATAAGCTGCGTATCTCTGATATCACAAATATTCACCTTCTTAAAGTATTCGTCCCGGTCAGTTTCATTTCCGTCATTAAAGTTCATAACCGGGTCATTATACGTTTTTAAGATATTTGATTTAACATCAATTTCCCAATAGACCACACCGGAAGACTTAAGAGCCAGCGCCATTTGCTTACCGTGATCGCTTAAAGCAGACTCAGCTTTGTCCACACGCCTTCCAAGTAACCATGTAAAGAAGGCAAGAATAAGAGCTGCAAAAAAAAGAACTGCAAGAATAACATAAACAGCCGCTGGAAGATAAAAACGGTCATCATGAGGAAACCATTTGTCAGTCAATTTTTCAAAGTTTCCATCCGTATTAATCATTTCCAGCGCGTTATCTATTCTGCGCATAAGAGCAGTATCACGCCCGACAAAACAATATCTCTGAATTGGAAGGTGCATATCAGAGATTCTAACATTCTTGATTTTCAGGGAATTCAGAAAATAATTCGCAACGTCCTCTTCACATACAACAGCATCATATTTTCCCTTGGATAAATTCAATATGCCAGGACCATAATCAGTCACCGTTATAACATCCTTCCCAAGTCCGACGGCGATAAGCATTTCCTCCATACTTGTACCTGATTCAACAAGAACTTTTTTGCCAACAAGCTGAGAAAGAGAGGTTATCCTTTTATCTCCGCGCCTATACAAAACACAGTGCTTTAGATAATTATGGACGGGCCCATAATTATACTTCCGGCTTTTCTTTACCGTCCAGTTCATCCCAATGATAACTGACTGATTATGTATGTCATAGTATTTTAGTACATCCGGCCAACGCATTGACATAATACGGAATTTACTGATTCCCAGACGCTTCATAATTAGTCTGGTTAAATCAATATTGAATCCCGCAGACTCCCCTTTGCTGTTTATGAACTCATAGGGAGGATAGAACATGTCTGCAAGAAATAATATTGAATCTGATTGTGAAGTAATCGGATCTTTAACGGATAAGGCCCCGTTACGCGCATCTGAAATCTCAATTTCCCGACCCTCTACATAAGACTCCGCAAATGCATTAAGGGAGCAACAAGAAAAAGAAATGAGTAATAGGACGGCAATATAAAATGTTTGCTTCATGTCTAATACGAGGCTAACGCCGCGAATATACAAAAAATATTCACCGCAACACCCGTAAGAAAAAAAATTAAAACATTAATTTGCCTTCTTGGCATAAATGAAAAGATCCCGGTTAAGATGGCAATAACCCGATGGATTCTTATCAAGATAATCTTGATGATAATCTTCCGCATTGTAAAAATTTTGCAAAGGATTAACCTCAAGCACAATAGGTTTTGTGTATAGTTTAGCCAAATTCCCGACAGCTTCATTAATCACTGTTTCATCCTCGTTATCAACATAATATATACCGGTGCGATATTGCGTACCTGTATCATGTCCCTGTTGATTCAAACTTGTAGGATCTATTGCCTTAAAAAAAATATCAAGCAACTTGCTAAGCGGCAGTACATTCTGGTCATACACCACCTTAACGGTTTCAGCAAAACCGGTCCTGTCCGTACACACATCCTTATATGACGGATTCTCCGTATGCCCGTTTGCAAATCCCACCTCGGTGTTCACCACGCCATTCACCATTTTAAGGTAATGCTCTGTTCCCCAGAAACACCCTCCGGCCAGATAAATTGTCTTTGCCATAAAACTTAATTTACCTAAAGATATATAATT
>DAIRSJ010000009.1:0-24366 GCA_036804445.1 Candidatus Egerieousia sp. | reverse complement strand
TGCCTTTTGCGTGGAGTTGACGGGAATCGAACCCGCGACCTCAGCGTTGCGAACGCTGCGCTCTAGCCAACTGAGCTACAACCCCTTAGGTAATATTAAACATCTTTTTTATCCAGCACCGTTTTATTGGATACAATAGGTTTTGCCCAAAATCCAATAGAGGTCATGTAAAAAATGAATGCAAAGATAAGAAACATTCCTATTCTTAAACTCCCGGTTGCGTCTGACAGAAGTCCAATAAGCAACGGACCGACGGCACCGCCTACTATGGCAGAACAAAGTATGCCGGCAAACGAGCCGTGATGTTCTGCTGCTGAATTGAGTGCTAATGAGAATATTATAGAATACATCATGGAGATGCTAAATCCTATTGCGGGAAAACAGAAAAGAGCCGTCTGTCGGGAACCAAATAATGCAACAGCCAAAAGTACTGAAGCCAAATAACCGCTGCAGCGCAAAAGTTTTTTGCTGTCAAACAGTTTTAAAAGGATAAGTCCAAGCACGCAGCCAACCAGCATTGAGCCCCAGAAATATGCAACAGTATGCGCGCCAAGTATCTGAGGATTAACACCATGATACTTTTCCAAAAATGTGCTCATATAAATAGATGTTCCTTGTTCCGTGCTCACATAACAGAAAATTCCAAGGGCAAACAGCCATACATATCTCTTCTTAAACAGCTCAAAATAAGAAGATTTGGTGCCGCTCTTTTCATCATTTCTAAGTTCAATTTTAGGAAACTTGCAAAGCAAAACCGCAACAATCATAAAAATCAGAATCACAGCAAATAGGTAGTAAAGAGATACCCACGGCAATTCCGGCGGTACTATTGACATTGGATTTTTCACATAATAAGCGTAGACCAGCGGACTTATAAAGGAGGCACAGCTAAAAACCAGCTGCCCGAGTTCAGCGACAAACGCATAGTTCTCTTCTCCACCTACCGTCCTTTGCAGCGGGTTCAGAACCGTCTGAAGCATAGCCATTCCCAAGCCTATTATAAAACATGAACAAAGGAGAACCTGGTATGTATGCAAAAAAGCAAACAGCAATGAACCAATAAAAGGCATTAAAAATCCAAAGAGCAAAACACGTTTTTCACCCCACTTCTCAATCATCAAACCCGCAGGAATGGACATCACTGCATAAGCCACAAAAAATGAGGTTGGTATAAAGCCGGCCAAAGCAAGATTCTTAAGAGAAAAGTTGCTGATAATATCCGGAATAAGCGGTCCTAAAATATTAGTTATAAAGGATATGACAAACCAAAAAGACATTATCAGAGCAATCTGCCAGATTCTCCTTGAACTTAATTTTCCCATTATCTTATCTAAATTTTAAATTCTGAAACTTGCTAGTTTACAATCATTTACGCAAATAATTATTTCTGCAAAAACTCTTTATCCAGAAGAGCCTTCTTTTTAACAGGATCTTCCCCCTCTTTACAGCGTGTTTCAAAATAGAATTTTATCTTGGGTTCCGTACCGGAAGGTCTAAGAGAAACCATCGTGCCGTCTTTTGCAATATATTGAAGCACATTAGATTTAGCCAGCTTAACCTCAGGTGCATAATTGCTTCCCTTGTCAAAATCCTTGTAAACAACTATCGGCGATCCTGCAAGCTTTTTAGGCGGATTGTTTCTGAATTTTTCCATTATTCCGGCAATCTTTTTTGCCCCCTCAATACCATTAAAGGTATATTGGCAAAGCCAGTTTTCATACTTTCCAAACTCACGATAGATTTCCTGCAGCAAGCCCCACATTGTCATTTTGTTATCCGCGCACCATGCAGCACATTCACATAGAATTGAGCAAGTTATAGGCGCGTCTTTGTCTCTTACAAACTCTCCCAGGCTAAAACCAAAACTCTCCTCTCCGCCGCAAACAAATATGCCTTTTCCCTCATTGTGCTTAACAACTTCTGCAATATTTTTAAAACCTGTCAAGACATTGTAACACTTAACTCCAAACTTCTCTGCAATATCTGAAATCAAATTTGTTGTAACTATGGTTTTTATTGTATAAGGAAACTTTTTGCTTCTCTTGAGTTTTCCTGTTTCACTCCAACGTCTTAACACATAATAAGTTAAAATGGAATTAGTTTGATTGCCGTTAAGCAGCACTATCTCACCTTTGTCATTTCTGATACCCATTCCCACTCTGTCCGCATCAGGGTCAGAAGCCAAAACTAAATCCGCCTTTATTTTGTTTGCAAGATCAACCGCCATCTTCATAGCGGAAGGATTCTCCGGATTCGGAGATTCTACCGTAGGAAAGTTGCCATCATTAATTGCCTGTACCTTAACTACATTCACATTTGTAAAGCCCATCTCCCGTAAAGCGCGCGGAATAATTTTAATACCAGTTCCATGCAAAGGAGTATAAACAACCTTCATATTTTTATGGTGCCTGACGGCAAGAGGTGACAGATGCAGTGTGGACAAATCTTTTAAATACGCTTTGTCAATTTCCGCACCTATCATTTTTATACTGCCCTTGCAATTAATCTTTTCACACGTTTTTACGCCGGCACAATTCCCTGCATTTTTCTTATTGTCACTTCCCCATTTTACCTGTGAGAGATTTTTAATATTATTAACTTCTTTAATAATGCCGTTATCATGAGGGGCAATCACTTGTGCACCGTCGTCCCAATATGCCTTATAGCCGTTATATTCTTTTGGATTATGAGAAGCCGTAACCATCACTCCCCCCTGACAATGCAGGTGGCGAATAGTATAACTCAACTCAGGTGTCGGACGCAAATCTCTGAATAGAAATACTTTAAAACCATTGGCAGCAAAAATATCAGCCACCAGTTTTGAATATTCTTTGCTGTGATTGCGACAGTCAAATGAAATTGCAACTTTGATTTGCTTAACGGGATTTTTTGAGCCGGGCCCGAAAGCTTTAATCAAATAATTCGCAAAACCTTGTGTAGCCATCCCGACAGTATACCTGTTCATTCTATTTGTACCGGCCCCCATTATACCTCTTAGTCCGCCGGTTCCAAACTCTAACGTTTTATAAAATGCATCTTCCAGAACCTTAGGGTCCCCATCAATCATTTTTTTTACTTCCGCTTTTGTTGCGGCATCGTAACCCTCTCCAAGCCATTGCTTTGCCGTTGTCAAAATTTTGCTGTCCATAATTTTATATTTTATATTTACTCAAACAAAAAAATGATTAACCGCTTAGCTAAAAACATTTAAACAATTCAAACGGCTAATTGTTGATTTCTATATATTATTAGCCTTCAAATTTATGAATTTTTAGGTACATTTGCACGCTGTCAAGGATCATCTGTAAACATTATCCAAAACGTTTTAACATGAGCGAGCAAATCAAACACGAGTGCGGCGTTGTACTAATCCGCCTTCTTAAGCCTCTATCCTACTACAAAAAGAAATACGGGACATACTCGTACGGACTTAACAAACTGTACCTTATGATGGAGAAACAACATAACCGCGGACAGGAAGGCGCAGGGCTTGCGTGCATTAAGATTAACGCAGAACCCGGAAATGAATATATATTCAGAGAGAGAGCTCTTGGCAACACGGCAATTGCGGAGTGTTTTGATAACGTTCACAAAGAGATTGAAAACGCAAAAAAAACAACTCTGAAAACAGAAGACCTGCCATACATAGGGGAGGTATATATTGGTCATCTAAGATACAGTACCACAGGCAGAAGCGGGATGTCTTACGTGCATCCCTTCTTGAGAAGGAACAATTGGCGCACCCGCAATCTTTGCCTTGCCGGTAACTTCAATTTGACAAATGAAGAGGAGTTATTTGACATGGTCATAGGACAAGGTCAGCATCCGCGCAGCGATGCAGATACTTTTCTTATCCTAGAACAGATGGGATGTCTGCTGGACGAACATCACAATGACCTCTATAAAAAGTTTAAAAATCAAGGATTTAGAGGAGCAGAACTGAATCAGAAAATTGAGGAAAACATAGATATGGAGGGGGTTATTTCAGAGGCCTCAAAAACTTGGGACGGAGGCTTTTGCATAGTCGGGGCAACCGGCAGCGGAGAAAGTTTTGTTTTCAAAGACAGATGGGGAATTCGTCCTTGCTACTACTATTGTGATAATGAAGTGATTGTAGCTGCATCTGAACGTGCCGCAATACAAACCGCGATGGATGTTAAATTTGAGGAAATAAAGGAACTGACTGCAGGAGAGGCTATTACAATTCATCGCGACGGACATATGAATATAAGTTGCATCATAAAACCCAGCAATCCAAAGCCTTGCTCTTTTGAGAGAATTTATTTTTCCAGAGGTTCAGATGCTGAAATATACAGGGAGAGAAAAATGCTTGGCAAGTTGCTTGCTCCGCAAATTTTGACCACATCCACAGGAGGCTTTGACAACACTGTTTTCTCATTTATTCCCAATACCGCAGAGGTTGCGTATTATGGTATGATTGAGGGACTTAATGAAAAACTTAATGAGGAAAAATTTCTTAATATAGAAAAAGTTCAAAATAAATCTGTCGGGAACAAAGAGAATAAAAACAGAGATATTATTAACGGGGAAAATGATGCTATTAAGGAAATTCTTGCGCGCAAAGTAAGGACGGAAAAGCTTGCAATAAAGGATATTAAGATGAGAACTTTTATTGCGGAAGGCAGTACGAGAAATGATTTGGCGGCGCACGTTTACGATATCACATACAATAGCATTGTTCCGCAAAAAGATACTATTGCGGTAATAGATGACAGTATTGTAAGAGGTACTACTTTAAAGCAGAGTATTATAAAGATTCTCAGCAGGTTAGAGCCAAAAGAGATTATCATTATTTCTTCTTCTCCCCAAATCAGATATCCGGATTGTTATGGTATTGACATGAGCCGAATGGGAGAATTCATTGCATTTAATGCGGCCGTTGCCCTAATTAAGGAGCGCGGAATGGAGAAGATATTGAGCGACGTTTATAAAAAATGCAAGAGCGCGGACAACAAGCCGCTGTCAGAATTTGTAAGCACAAGCAACTCTGCAGGCAAGGAAAATACTGCGGCAAAGCCTCATATTCAGAATTTTGTAAAGGAAATATATGCACCTTTTACAGAGGAGGAAATCTCCAAAAAAATTGCTCAATTGGTAACACCTGAAGGCTTGAAGTGTAGTGTTAAAGTGGTTTTCCAAAGCATAGAAAATCTTCATAAAGCATGTCCAAAAAACAGCGGAGATTGGTACTTTAGCGGAGACTATCCTACACCCGGCGGGACAAGAACAGCCATCAGAGCATACATAAATTATTATGAAGGAAACCCTTATAAAAGAGGTTATAGTAGATAATTTGCATTTTCAGTTAAAAAATGTTAGATTTGTTACAACAAAACAAAACAACTTTTACAATGAACATTTTTGTATCCAGCCTAAGTTTTAAAGCAAGAAGAGAAGACTTAGAGCAGTTATTCGCTCCCTACGGGGAAGTATCTTCGGCCAGGATTATTATTAACAGAGACACTCACAGATCCAAAGGTTACGGATTTGTTGAGATGCCGGATGATGCAGCAGCTGAAAAAGCTATAGCAGCACTTAACGGTTCAGAGCACATGGGAAGAACCATTAACGTTGCCGTTGCAACATCCAAGGCTAATCACCCTCAGGATGCGGTTCCGCAAAACCCTGCAGGTGAGAACCCTCAGCAGTAAAATCAACTGCAGAGAGTCCTAGTTTTTGAAATAAAAATCTTAAAAAAAAACCGCACCGAAATTCGGCGCGGTTTTTATATTGTTCAATTCAACTCCGCTGATTATTTGCCGGCCTCATCAAGGTACTTGTTATACTTATCATAACCTGCCTTGTAAGTCTCATTCTTCTCACGGAAACGGAAGAAGATATTCTTCAAATATTCTGCGCAATACTTCTTAACGTCATTATCCTTTGCAATAGAAAAAGCTTTCTCAAAAGGAGCGATTGCCTTCTCAAGGCACTGGTTAAGCTGCTCATTAAGAGCATTATACTTGGCATCATCAGTTTCCATTGCGGCTTTTTCCTGCAGTTCTAGACCCATAGAATAATAAGTATCTCCCTCTGCAAAAGGTGCATATACATAGGTAGGATCAACTTGCAAAGCTTTTTCATAGCACGCAACAGCCTGATCATATTTCTTTAAAGTCTTGTAAATGTTACCCTCCGTATAAATCAAAGAGGCATTTGTAGGCTCATTTTTCTGAGCAGTGTGGATAAACTCCAATACTTTATCAGGATTATCTTTTGTGCTCAAATAAGTATTGATAAGCTCAATAAGAATACTCTGATTTGTCGGATGCTTTTCAAATCCCAATGATAGAATTTCCTTTGATTTTGAAGTATCTCTCTTCTGTTTGTAAGCGGCAGAAATGTAAGCGTAAGCCTCACCGCCGCCATCATAATTCAATCCCATACACTTGTTCAATAGTGAGATTGCCCTATCATTATCCTTTGCCATAGAAGCAGTTACACCGGCATTGTAAAGAGCCATCGTATCAACAACACCAACTGAAGGCTCAGAAGTAGCATTATAGGATTTCTCAAAATATACAGAAGCCGACTTGTTCTCTCCAAGTCTGGAAGCGCTGATTGCAGCTCCCCAGAATCTTTGTCCTACAGCCTTAAAAGCTGCACTTAAATCGCTCTTGGAAGCATTCAAATCTGATGCTTTTTTATATGCATTGTATGCACAATCAAGAGCATCTTCATCCTTTAAAGTAGGTTGTTTAATAACCCAGGCAAACAACTTGCCGGATGCATCATAATAAAGGTCCTTATCGGCGTAGCTGTCAACTGTAAGTTGCTGACCATTAACCTCTTTCTTTTCAGAACCTGTAACTGTCTGATCCTTAAGCAAAAGCTTAACCTGCATCTGAGGCGCATCAATCCATAGTCCGTTTATGGGAGCATCATAGCATGCAGTGTATGCATTTCCCAATTTCACCCAAGTGTCAGACCTATCAGCCTTCTTAGGATTTTGAGAAGTTTCTTTAGCTTTTGCAAGTCCCTTCAAAGCAGACTCAGCCTCTTTTGATTGTGCGTTTGCTTGCGCAACGCAAAGCAGCACAAGAGCCAATGAGATAAATAACTTTTTCATATAACTAATTTAAAATTTGTATTTCTATAAATCTGTAAATATTTAATTCTTAAAAAACGGGCACAAATCTAACTACTTTTTATTAATAAATACTCCCGACAGACTACCTTTCCTCTACCGAAGCACCATTCTCACCTCCTTCAGCCTGTGTATCCTGTTCAGAGCCTTCTTCTGTCCCCGGTACCTTATCATCACTCTTAGGAACAACGCAAACAGCTGCTATACTGTCTTTTGCCCTAATATTGATAAGCTTGACACCTTGTGTCGCCCTGCCGGCAACCCTGATATCTGAAGTTGCAACCCTTATTGTGATACCGGACTTATTAATGATCATCAAATCATTATCATCACTAACCACCTTAAGAGCAATAAGTTTGCCAGTCTTTTCAGTGATATTGATAGTCTTTACTCCCTTGCCTCCTCTGTGAGTGACTCTATAGTCATCCAAATCACTCCTCTTGCCGTAACCGTTCTCACTCACAACAAGAATTGTCTCATTTTTCTCCTTAACACTATCCGGATTAACGGCAATTAATCCGATGACTTCATTATCATCCTCAATATTGATACCGCGTACGCCGGTGCCGGTCCTGCCGATTGCTCTTACTCCGTCCTCATCAAATCTCACACACTTACCCTCTCTGGCAGCCACCATTATCTGACTCTTTCCGTTAGTCAAAATTGCATCAAGCAATTCATCCCCTTCTCTGATATTCACTGCGTTAACCCCCGTAGTTCTTGGATGTGAATACTCGGCAAG
This sequence comes from Candidatus Egerieousia sp., assembly GCA_036804445.1. Lineage (GTDB taxonomy): Bacteria > Bacteroidota > Bacteroidia > Bacteroidales > UBA932 > Egerieousia. Next base: position 16,516 of record DAIRSJ010000009.1, on the reverse strand, counting down.
GCTTGTCTTCTTCACAACACCGCGCTTAGTTCCAAGCACAACATAATTACCGTTAATGTAACTCTCATCCTCAAGAGACTTTACGTTAATATATGCACGGACACTGTCACCGTTTTCTATGCTCAAAACATTCTGAATCGCTCTTCCTTTATTGGTCTTATTACCTTCCGGAATATTGTAAACTTTTAACCAGAAACATCTTCCGTTCTTTGTAAAGAACAGCATGGTGCTGTGCATATTTGCAACATATATGTGCTCTATGAAATCTTCATCTCTTGTAGAACTGCCTTTAGAGCCAATTCCGCCCCTGTTCTGAAGCCTGTAATCTGTGAGCGGCGTTCTTTTGATATAACCAAGATGTGAAATTGTAATAACCACATCCTCATCCGGATAGAAATCTTCCGGATTAAATTCTCCCTCCATTGGAACAATATCCGTACGTCTGGCATCTCCAAACCTCTTCTTTAAATCCAGAAGTTCATCCTTGATGATGCCCATCTGCAAATTAATATCTGAAAGAATATCTCTCAGTCTCTTGATGGTAGCCTCCAGCTCTTTCCTCTCATCTTCCAACTTGCTTCTCTCCAAGCCGGTCAATTGTCTCAATTTCATCTCCACAATTGCAATGGCCTGAATATCAGATAGTTTAAACTTATCCATCAATCTGGATTTTGCCTCATCTACGGTCTTGGAAGAACGTATTATACTGATGACCTCGTCAATATTATCCAGCGCAATAAGCAAGCCGACAACAATATGGTCTCTTGCCTCCGCCTTATTAAGTTCAAACTTTGAGCGTCTAACAACAACTTCATGTCTGTGACGTACAAAGTATTTTATCAGCTGCTTAAGATTCAGCAGCCTCGGACGTCCGTCTGCAAGAGCAACATTATTAACCGGAAAACTGCTCTGCAACTCGGTCATTTTGTACAGGTTATTAAGGACGACGCTGGACATAGCCCCTACCTTAAGCCTGACAACAAGCCTCATTCCGGTCTTGCGGTCACTCTCATCATTAACATAGACAATATCATCTATCTTCTTTTCCTCCACCAAGTTAGCTATCTGCTTAAGAAGTTCGGACTTGTTAACCAGGTAAGGAATTTCTTTTATCACGATAGTCTCCCTTCCGCTCTTTTCATTTATCTCAACCTCCGTCTTGCCCCTGACAATAACTCTGCCTCTGCCGGTCTCATAAGCGTCTTTGATTCCCTGAAGGCCGAGTATTGTGCCTCCGGTTGGGAAATCAGGACCCTTGATGTGCTGCATAAGTTCATCTGTCGTGATTTCATTGTTGTCTATATATGCAATTATTCCGTCACAAACTTCATTCAAATTGTGAGGCGGCATGTTTGTAGCCATACCCACAGCAATTCCGCTTGCTCCGTTAAGCAGCAGTAGCGGCGCCTTTGCGGGTAATACCAAAGGTTCCTGAAACTCTCCGTCAAAATTTGGAACAAAATCTACGGTATCTTTATCCAGGTCCTTAAGAATTTCTTCCCCCATAGGAGTAAGTTTGGCCTCCGTATAACGCTGAGCAGCAGGAGGATCTCCTCCAACAGAACCAAAGTTACCTTGTCCAAATACAAGCATGTATCTCATACTCCAGCTCTGAGCCAATCTTACCATGGCATCATAGACGCTGGCATCACCGTGAGGATGGTACTTTCCCAGTACGTCTCCAACAATACGGGCAGATTTTTTAGTCTGGCCGCCGGCCGTAATGCCCAATTCCCCCATATCAAATAAGATTCTGCGGTGAACCGGCTTAAGACCGTCTCTAACATCCGGAAGAGCTCTGGCAACAATAACGGACATAGAATAATCTATGTACGCCGTTTTCATCTGATCCTCAATGTTTATTCTCTGAATTTTCCCCTGCTCCTGGCTCTCCAGATTTTCATTATCGTGGTTTTCCCCTTCTCCCTGGGTGCCAGTGTTTTTCTGATCCTTGTTCTCGTCCATTCTTTAACTATTTTTAATAGGCCTCACAGGGCCTGTTTTAGAAGTTTCAAAGTTACACTTTTTTAGCAGAAATTAAAGTGAAACAGGGTCTATTTTGAGGACAAGTTATCAACATTTACACTCAGGATTCATCATAATGTTTAACTTAGCGGAAATTTACATAAACCCATGCATATAGATATACCTGATAAGCTTAATGAAATTATTGCTTATGCAAAGGAAGAAGCAATGCGTTTAGGCAGCTATGTACTTAGAACTGACCATCTTATACTAGGCATGATACGCCAGGGGGATAATAGCGCTTTGAGCAGACTGGCGGAACTTGGAGTGAATATTCAAGAACTCAAAGAGACCATAGAGGGTATAGTCAAAATTGATCAAATTATACCTCCCGACAGTGATGTGAATATTGCACTTTCTGCCGCAAGCAGCAATGCTCTTAAGGTTATGTATCTGGAGGCAAAAAGTCTGCATTCTCAAATTCCGGATTCTCTTCATCTGCTGCTCGCAATCATGCGCGGACAAGACAGCGCTGCAATTGACTATCTGCAGACCAAGGGTATTGATTATGACATAATCAAGTCCAAATTTATCAAACCGTCTGACCAACAGGAAGATAATGGATTATTTGGTAATCCCGGAGATGACTTTGACGCAAAAAATTTTATAGATAATGTTGCAAGCAGTGCCGCTGATGCCGTGGGGAATTTATTTAATATGCTAAACAAACAAAACGGAAATAGTCCTGACAATAAGGACAACGGAGAAGAAAGAGATGAAGAGCGCATGAAAAATCAGACAATAAACAGAAATAACGCATCAGATACACCTGTACTGGACAGCTTTGGCTACAACTTAACAAAGGCCGCAGCCGAGGGAAAACTAGATCCTGTAGTGGGAAGAGAGAAAGAAATAGAGCGGGTAGCACAAATTCTGGGAAGAAGAAAGAAGAACAACCCTATTTTGATTGGAGAGCCCGGAGTTGGTAAAAGTGCTATAGCAGAGGGACTTGCAATTAGAATAGCAAATAAGGAGGTCTCTTTTTCACTGCTGGATAAAAAGATATTTTCACTTGACATCGGAAGTATCGTAGCCGGCACAAAATACCGCGGACAATTTGAGGAGAGGATGAAATCTATTCTCAATGAGATTAAGAAAACGGATAATGTTATCCTTTTCATAGATGAGATGCACACTCTTGTCGGAGCGGGCGGTGCAGCCGGTTCTCTGGATGCCGCAAATATGCTTAAGCCTGCGCTGGCCAGGGGTGAGATTCAGTGCATTGGAGCAACAACCCTTGATGAATTCAGAGAGGTAATAGAAAAAGACGGGGCTCTGGAGAGGAGATTCCAAAAGGTAATGATAGAGCCTACGGATTTTAAACAAACTCTTTGCATACTGGAACATATAAAACCACGCTATGAAGAGCACCACAATGTTGTTTACACAGAAGATGCCCTTAAAAGCTGCATATCATTGAGTCAGAGATATGTATCTGACCGTTTCCTGCCGGACAAGGCTATTGATATTTTGGATGAGGCTGGCAGCCGCGCCCATATCAAAAATCTTAAGATACCTAAAAATGTGGCTGATATAGAAGACTCCATTTCCGTCATAGAGAAGGAGAAAACAGAAGCCGTTGCCGCACAAGACTATAAGAAAGCAGCCTTATGCAGAGATATGGTTAAGGAGAAGGAGTATGATTTAAAGCGGGCAAAGGAGAAATGGTTTGCAAAACAAGACAAAAATCCGACTGTGGTAGATAAAGAGGATATTGAGGCTGTTCTGAGCATGACCACAAAAATTCCAATACAGCGTCTTGCTCAAAGCGAGAGCATGCGCCTTGCAAGCATGAGCAAAATTCTTAAGGAGAGCATAATCGGGCAAGACGATGCTGTTGAGAAAGTTACACGTGCAATCCAGAGAAACCGCGCAGGTCTTAAGGATCCCAACAAACCCATCGGGACCTTTATATTTCTTGGCCCCACGGGAGTCGGAAAGACTCAGCTGGCAAAAGTGCTGGCCCGCTATCTATTTGATACGGAAGACTCTCTGATAAGAGTTGACATGAGCGAATTTATGGAGAAATTCTCCGTTAGCAGACTAATCGGAGCGCCTCCGGGATACATCGGATATAATGAGGGCGGTGAACTTTCAGAGAAAGTGAGACGCAAACCATACAGCGTTGTACTGCTGGATGAAATAGAAAAAGCTCACCCGGATATCTTTAATTTGCTGCTGCAGGTTCTTGATGAGGGAAGGCTTACGGACAGTAACGGAAGAAGCATAGACTTTAAGAACACTATCCTTATAATGACCTCAAATCTAGGCAGCAAGGAGCTTAAAGATTTTGGGAACGGCGTTGGATACGCAACCGCAACAAAAAGAAATGTAGCGGGAAAAAACAAGGAGATTATAGAAAAAGTAATAAAGAAAACTTTCTCCCCGGAATTTTTAAACAGACTGGATGAACAGATTCTTTTTAATCCCCTTACCAAAGAGGATTTGGAAAAAATCATCGATATTGAACTTAAAGGAGTTTACGCCAGAGTAGAAGAAATTGGATATAAACTTAAAATATCTCCTTCTGCAAAGAAATTTGTTGCAAGCGCAGGGTATGATCCTCAGTATGGCGCACGTCCTCTTAAGAGAGCAATTCAGAAATACATAGAAGACCCTGTTTCAGAGGCAATTATAACAAAGAAAGTACACATAGGGAATACAATAGAACTCACACTTGATAAAGGAAAGGTTGTTGTAAAATAGATCCTGTCAAATAAATGGAAATTAAAGAATACATAAATGCAAATAAAGAACGCTTTCTTAACGAGCTGTTCTCATTACTTAGAATACCGTCCGTAAGCCCTGTGAAAGAGCATCACACGGATATGTTAAAGTGCGCCCAAAGGTGGACGGAGTTGCTGCTTTCATCCGGAGCGGACAAAGCGGATATTATGCCGACTGCCGGAAATCCGATTGTTTACGCAGAAAAGACATTGGATGCAGCATTGCCTACGGTTTTGGTTTACGCGCATTATGACGTTATGCCGGCGGAGCCGCTGGAACTGTGGAATACCAAACCTTTTGAGCCTGAAATTAAAGAGGGCAGAATTTGGGGAAGAGGATCAGACGACGATAAAGGACAGTCAATGATGCAAGTAAAAGGATTTGAGATTGCTCTTAAAGAAGGTCTGCTGAATTGCAATGTGAAATTTATTTTTGAAGGAGAGGAAGAAATCGGCTCTCCCAACCTGGAGCAATTTTGCAAAACTCATAAAGATTTGCTGAAGGCAGATATCATACTTGTATCAGATACCACAATGGTTGGAGCAGACACTCCTTCTCTCACGACAGGTCTTAGAGGCCTGGCTTACTGGAATGTAGAGGTAACAGGTCCTAACAGGGATTTGCACTCGGGACATTTTGGAGGCGCAGTGGCCAACCCTATTAATGAACTTTGCAAATTAATGGCGGAAATGGTTGATGCAAACGGAAGAATAACTATTCCGGGATTTTATGATGACGTTCTGGACCTTTCTGCGGAGGAGAGGAAAATGATTGCGCAAATTCCATTTGATGAGGCAAAATATAAAGCGGCAATTGGTGTAGAAGAACTGTCGGGAGAAAAAGGATATTCCACACTGGAGCGCAACAGCTGCCGCCCGTCTTTTGATATCTGCGGAATATGGGGCGGATATACGGGAGAAGGCAGCAAAACCATCTTGCCATCAAAGGCTTATGCAAAAGTATCCGCACGCCTGGTTGCACATCAGAACCCGGAAAAAATTTCCAAAATGTTTGCGGAATATTTAACAAGCATAGCACCTAAAACCATTAAGGTTAAAGTTACTCCTTCACACGGCGGAAACGGATACTTATGCCCTATTGATTTGCCCGCTTATAAAGTTGCGGAAAAAGCTATGGGCATTGCATTTGGAAAGAAACCTCTTGCAGCCCGCCGCGGAGGCAGCATTCCTATCATCTCCACCTTTGAGCAAGTGCTGGATGCAAAAACAATACTTATGGGCTTTGGACTGGAGCAGAACGCAATTCACTCACCTAATGAGAGTTGCATGCTTGATTTCTTTTTTAAAGGAATAGAGACCGTTGCGGAATTCTACAAGAATTATAACGGTAAGGTATTTTAGCAAAACACATCTATTTTGCCGGACCGAACTTTGATTTTTATTTTAGTCATAAAAATTTGATTTCAAAATTGTAATTATCACATTATGTTCGTAGTTTTGCGAACTACAAACAATTTACGGGAATCAAGATCAAAAATCATTAATATAAAACAAAAGTTAAGGTATGAAAAAGTATATTTGGATGACAATGGCAGCATTAATGTGTTTCAGCGGAATTGCAACGGCACAACATAAAAAAGTTGTAAAAAAAGCCTCGCCAAAAACAGTTGTAGAAGTTCTATACTTTCATGGCAAACAACGCTGCCCTACCTGCATATCTATCGGTGACAACTCAATTGATGTGGTTAACAAGGACTTTGCAAAACAGATTAAATCAGGTCAGGTAAAGTTCAGGGAGATAGACATTTCTACTACCGACGGCGAGAAGATAGCCGACCTTTATCACGTAACATGGTCTTCACTATATGTCAATCAATGGAAAAACGGCAAGGAGAATCGCAACGATATGACACGTTTCGGTTTTGAAAATGCCCGCAATAACACAGAAGCATTCCGCAGCGGATTAAAAAACAAGATCAATCAACTTCTGAGGTAGATGTTTGATTATGAATTTCCTGCAGAATATTCTTGACAGCAGCAGCGTCCCTGTTGTTACAGCTTTCGTGCTCGGACTGCTGACAGCCATCAGCCCGTGTCCGCTGGCAACAAACATCACCGCCGTCGGATATATCAGTCGTGATATAGAAAACAAGCGACGCATATTTTGGAATGGAATCCTTTACACGGCCGGGCGTATGATAGCCTATTCCGTGCTCGGCGCAATACTGATCTACATTCTTCACAAGGGTGAAGATCTGTTCTTTATACAGAAAAACATTAGTAAATGGGGTGAAATGCTGATTGCTCCGGCAATGATTTTAATAGGACTGTTTATGCTCTTTGGTGAACGTCTGCATTTATCCAGGTTCGGCTTTTCAGGAAATATAAAATCAGATCACATAAAGGGAGTATGGGGGAGTCTGTTTCTGGGTATGCTTTTCGCCATGGCATTTTGTCCCACAAGCGGAGTGCTCTATTTTGGAATGCTTGTTCCGATGTCGGCTCAAACCGCCGGCGGATATTTATTGCCTGTAGTATTTGCCTTTGCAACGGGACTTCCGGTCATACTCGTAGCATGGCTTTTGGCTTACAGCGTAGCCGGAATAGGAAAATTCTACAATTACATGAAAGCATTTCAAAAATGGTTTAATATAATCGTCGCCATATTATTCATCATAGCGGGAATATATTATGCATATACATTTTATTTATAGAATTTAAAATAATCATGAGCAAATTATGGTATCCGATGATCGACCAAGATAAGTGCAGATGAAAAAATTAGCTTTTTTAGACCGATATCTAACCCTCTGGATATTTCTCGCCATGTTTATAGGCGTGGGTATAGGGTATGTTTACCCTGGAATAGTAGAGTTTTGGGGACATTTTGAAGTAGGTTCCACAAATATACCAATGGCCGTGGGACTGATTTTAATGATGTTTCCGCCCCTAGCTAAGGTGAAATACGAGGAATTGGGAAATGTATTTGCAAATAAAAAGATACTTGCCTCATCTTTGATACTCAACTGGGTTATAGGCCCAATATTGATGTTTACGCTTTCTGCTTTATTTCTTTCCGCCTACCCGGAATACATGTACGGACTCATAATGATAGGACTGGCACGTTGTATCGCCATGGTACTGGTTTGGAATGACCTTGCAAAAGGAAACAGTGAATACGCCGCAGGACTCGTTGCCCTCAACAGCATCTTTCAGGTACTGTTTTATTCCGTTTACGCCTATTTTTTCATTGCAATATTTCCGGACTGGATAGGACTTCCGTCCACAGATGCCGTTAGAAAAATCACAATGTGGATGATAGCCAAAAGTGTGCTTGTGTATCTGGGCATACCGTTTATCACAGGTTATACAACAAGAAAAGTGCTCCGTAAAATAAAAGGTGATGACTGGTATTACAAACGTTTTGTTCCAAAGATAAGTCCGATAACACTTATTGCCCTTCTATTTACAATTATCGTCATGTTCTCATATAAAGGAGAATACATTGTAAAACTTCCTATGGATGTTCTGCGTGTTGCAGTACCTCTGATATTGTATTTTTCCATCATGTTTTTCTCATCTTTCTGGTTTACAAAACACCTTAGAGTACCTTACGACAAATCGGCCTCAATTGCATTCACTGCCACCGGAAACAACTTTGAGTTGGCCATTGCCGTATCCATAGCTGTTTTCGGAATCAGTTCAGGTGAAGCCTTCGCGGCCGTTATCGGTCCTCTTATAGAAGTACCCGTGCTTATTTTACTGGTAAAATATGCATTGAAACATAAGTATGGAAATATTTAAACGTTCCGATGGATATTGACAAAGTATTTTCCAATTTATACAAACAAATGCATACAAAAAACAAGTGCTGGGTTAAAAACATTTTATAACATAAATATAATTAACACGTGATGATCTTAATCGCTTAGATTTTGCAGCTATCTTTCAGTTATCTGTTTGAATTGGTTGCAATTTTGTAAGCAAGAATCTGGATTTCAAGGGCTGAGTATGCATCCACATAACTGTTTCGTGACTGCTGGTACTGGCTTTGCGCCTGGATAAGATCACTCATTGTTGATGTGCCTGCATTGTACAAGTCTGTGTTGATGCGCAAATTCTCTTCACTTTGTTCTATGCTTTTGCGGGCAAGCTTCAGATTCTTGTAGGCATTTTCTACTTCTGTCCAGATGCGCTGCATGTTGATTATCAGGAGTTCGCTGTTGCTTGTCAGCTGTTCTTCTGCATTTTTCTCCGCAATTTTCTTCTGTCTTATTGCATAACTTCCTCCCCACCAGCCGGATAACGGCACTTTAACCGAAAGAAAAAGAAGACCTCTTGTAACACCGCTCTCCATAAGGTCATTATATGCAAGACCTGCACCCACCCCAACTGACGGCAGATTTTTGCCAATTTCAATTTGACGCAGAGAGCGCTTCGCTTCAACATTCTTTTCAAGTAGCTGATATTCAGGAGTATTCATAAGCACAGAATCATGGTTGCGCTTGAGCATCAATAATGAGTCTCTATTGACATTCCCGTAAGTTTCATCTGCAATATCAAACTCTCCGCAAACATATTCTCCACCTTTGCTGCTGCGCAACCCGATATATTGTGCAAGCATAAGTTTGCTCACCGATAGAGCATTTGTTATTGTTGTCTTCTGGCTTTCTACTTCATTCTCACGCAATTGCACCTGCAGCAGGTCATTGCGCGTTGTGATGCCCGCCTTTACAAATGCTGAAACATCCTTGTCCATTCTTGCGAGCTGCTGCTGTATAAGATTGATGGTGTTAAGCTTTTCTTTTAATGTCACAACATTCCAATAATATTGCTCTGTAGTTATTTCAACCTGATTCTCAGCTTGTTGCAACTGGAGCCTGCTGCTCTCTACACCAATTCCGGCCAGTTTGTTTCCATTAATTATCTGTCCGCCGGCAAAAACCGGCTGAACAGCAGTGACATTTCCAAAGAGTCCATTTTTTACAAAGCCCATTTCTGCACCGCTCATACTCAGTGAGATGAGGTCTTTATTGGCTTCAAAACCAAGACCCATTGCACTGACTGCCGGGAAGAAATTTGTAACTGCCTCTTTCTTCTGCTCTTGTGCAATTCCAAGGTTGCTCTTTTCAGTACTCAACGCAATATTATTATCATGAGCCATTTGCAGACACTGTTCAAGAGTGAGTTTGTTCTGGGAATGCGCAGGAGCTGCAGAGAAAACTGTTACTCCCAAGAGGAAGGAGGCAACGGCAATAATCAATGTAGGGCTAAATTCAGGGCGTTTGTCAAACCGCTTCTTATAATCACGTATATTATTCATCTTCAATTGCTTTTGTTTAATTACTATCATTCAATCACTTTCGTTTAATCACTTACATTCAATTATTGTGATTCGAGCTGGGCATCGTGATCCGTTGCTGATGATTTCTTGCCGGCAACAAGCGAATATGCAACGGGCAATACTGTGAGAATGAGGACCATTGTGATGAGCGTCCCATAAAAAATTACATTTCCCATTGGCGCCCACAGCCCGCTTCCGCCAAGAATCATTGGAATGACACCCATGGAAGCTGCAGCGGAGGTGAGAAATATCGGGCGCATTCTCCGTTTTGCACTCATTATAATTGCCTCATGCGCAGAGAGTTTCTCCTTCTTCTGCAACTCCTCCGCATAATCGAACATAATGATTGCGTTCCTTACAAGAATGCCCATAAGAGAAATTACACCAAGGAAGCAGGTCATGCTGAAATCCACGCCGGAAATGAGCACTCCCATTGTTGCGCCAAACAGACACAATGTGAGTGAAACAAGTATAAGAACAGAAGTTGAGATTTCACGGAAGTGCGCAAGCAAAATGAAGAAAATTATTGCAGCAGCAATGAGAACAGATGCTATCAGTTTTGGGTTATTCTCGTTAGTAGTCTCATACTCACCGCCATAAACCATAGAGATTCCCTCAGAGGGTTTAAAGTTCTTGAGTTTCTTCTGCACCTGAGCCGTAGCTCTCATACCGTTTACACCGTTCTTCACATCTGAAATCACTGTAATTGTGCGGATTCCGTTCCTATGAGGAATCTCTCCGCTTTGCCATACCGGAACAGCTTTGGCTATCTGTCTGAGAGGCACGCTCTTCTGCCCTCCCCCTGCAGGAATCTGCTCATCAAGCAAGCGGTCAAGATTTCCCGCATCTGCATATTTGCCTTTAAGTCTGATGCTTATATCGTAGTCTCCGTTCCATATATCTCCAACAGGAATTCCGTCACTGTAATAGCGCAGCGCAAGAATTTCCCTCAAGGTCTTGTTGCTCACCCCAAGACGGTCCGCTGCATCCGCATCAACTTCAATCTTTTCAGACTGCAGCTGTCCGTTCACATCATTGTGAACCAGAGTCAGTTGCGGCATCTCCCTTAGAATATCCGTAAGCGAATCCGCACTCTTTTTAAGCATCTGCCAGTCATCTCCGCTCAATCTTATTTCAATTGTATTTGCAAATTCTCCATAGGAAAGTCTCTTGAATTTTACCTGCGCATCCGGAAAATAATCCGCATACTTATCATGATACTCATCTATCAGATGCACGGTGGTTTTTGCATCCGGAGTATTAACAACAAACTGAGCATAATTCGGTCCGGCAAACTGCGGAGCGTATGAAGTATGAAACCGTGGAGATGATGCCCCTTTGAAAGCCGCAACTGAAATTATTCTTTTATCTTTCTTCAATATATTCTCCAGAGAATCAGCGATTAACGTTGTCCGTTTAAGACTGCTTCCTGTCGGGAGCTGTATTTCTACAGCAAACTGGTCTCTGTCCGCATACGGCATCTGACGCTGCGGCAGAACTTTCATAAGCAGAACTCCAAGCACAACACTCATAACTCCGCATACAATTGTTATGTGAGGATTGCGGAAACACCATTCAACCAGCGTATTATACTTTGTCTGCATAAAATCCAGAAATGAAAAACTCTTCTTGCTTTTTGCCGGAAGGCTATCCTTGGTGCTCTCAGAAGTGCTCATATTCAGAGGCTTGCGTATGAACCAGAATTGAAGGAACGGCACAAGCAGCATTGCAACAATCAGAGACACAACAAGAACAATGGTAATCGCCCACGGAAAGGTGAGAAGAAAATCGTGCATCCTTCCTGTCATCACCATAAGGAAAGGGAAGAAAGTCACGGAGATAGCAAGTGTCGCCGATAGAATTGAACGGAAGAAATGGTTTGTACTGTCAATGCTGGCCTGCCAGCGCTTCTTCCCGTTTGAAATCATTTCTACATAACTGTCGATGATTACAATAGAGTTGTCCACAATCATTCCAAGCGTAACAATCAGAGCTGCAAGGGAGACTGTATTAAGCTCAATTCCAAAGGCATAGAAGAGTCCAAGAGAAATGAATATTGAAACCGGAATTGTACTTGCCGCAACAAGCGCAACTCGCATTGGCATAAGAAGCATAACCACAATCACCACAGCAAAAATTGCAATGAGAAGCTCCTTAAGGAAATTGACAACGCTGTCACCAACCACCTTGCTCTGATTTGTAATTGTTGTGATGCTAACATCCTCAGGAAGAGTTTGTTTAAAGGCTTCCATCTTTTTGTCAATCTCCTCTCCCATGTCCGTAATGCTTCTGCCGCTCTTTATTTCTACGCTCAGCAGCAGGCACTTGCGCCCGTTGTTTGTAATAACGGAGGAAGGTTCCGGATACTCTCTCACAACACGCGCTACATCTTTAAGCCTTATGTTATTCCCCTGATCATCACTGTAAACAATCATCATCTCCACATCGTGCGTCATATTCAATGCGCGCTCAACAATTATTGGCTGTTCAAGTCTCTCATTCTTAAGTGTTCCCGCAGTTGAAACAAAACCCTTCTGCATAAGCAGTCCGGCAATTGCACGGTCACTTATTCCGTACTGCGAGAGCTTGCCGTTATCCAGATAAACGGAAATCTGCTCCTTCTGAAGTCCCTGAACTGTAAGCCTTCCCACTGATTCAATTTTTCTCAAAGAATCCTTTAGAGCATTCATATAATCATTAAGTTCCCGATAGGTTTTCTCTTTGCTTTCCATTGTAATGAGCAGTGCGGAAGTATCTCCAAAATCATCATTCACCTGAATTGCAACAACTCCGCTTGGAAGCTGCTGTTTGAAAGCCTGCACTCCATGCTTAAATTTGCTCCAGAACCTGTCTTTGTCACTGACATCATCATTAAGCTCCACCTGTATGATAGTCACCCCATTACGGCTGTAGGACTTTGTCTTTGCCTTCTTCACTTCTTTGAAAGACAAGATATAATTCTCAAGCGGTTTTGTCACCTGCTCTTCAATCTCTTCCGAAGTTGCACCGGGATAAACCGCCATCACAACTCCCTGACGGATAGTGAAATTTGGAAATTCATTCTTGTTCATGTGCCCCAGCCCGTACACTCCAAAAGCTATAAGTACTGCGGTGATAAGTATCACTATCTGCCGATAGTGCATTGCCCATTCAACTATGCTGCGTTTCTTTTCCATCATATTACATTCTTATCCATCTGCCTGTTACTCAGTAATATTCATTCCGCTGCTAATCTTCTGCTGTCCCTCTATTATCACCTTTTCCTTCACCGACAGACCTCCTGTAACATAAACTCCGGAAGCCGTGTTATCCCCTATCGTGATGAAAATTTTTCTTGCCTTGCCCCCTTTGTCTGCCCAGACAAACGGACGGTTATCCGAATCAATCTGCACAATATCCGCTGGAAGAATTATTCCATACTGCTCTCCATCAGTATTTTGCACAGTCACGCTGCAAAGCATTCCGGGCAAGAGCTTGTGGTCCTGATTATTGACCAACGCACGAACATCGTATGATCTTGTTGAAGGATCCGCGTTAACTCCAATCTCCATAACGCTGCCTGTAAAAGCTTGATTACCAACGGCAACTGCGGAGATTGAGACCTTCATCCCTTTTTTGATGCCGCTTATTTCAGATTCAGGAACACTTATCTTGACCTTTATTTGGCTGATATTCATAAGAATAGCGGTTGGAACACCAGGACCTGCCATCTGCCCCGTCTCTCCCAGCTTCTCAGAAATATATCCGCTGAACGGAGCATACAAACGGGTATCTCCGTACTGCTTGTTAGAAATATTAGCGCTCGCGCGGGCTGCACGAACACCCTGCTGCGCCTGTTTCAGTTTTGTCTGAGCATCAATCCATCTCATATCCGCAAGCGAACCATTATCATGAAGCAGCTTCATCCTCTTATAATAGTCCTGCGCCTGTTCCAGAGCATCCTCCGCCTGCTGCATCTGAGCCTTACCTGCAACGGCAGCATTGCCCTGCAATGTCCCGTCAACAACAGCAATAAGATCTCCTTTTTTGACCATCTGTCCCTCAGAGACGCAAACCTGTTTAAGTCTGCCTCCGCTTGCAAGGCTTAAAGAAGTACTGTTCAAAGCCTCAACAGTTCCGGAATAAACGCGACTTCCTCCGCTTATGGATTCGCTGATTTCTAACACTTTAACCTTGACAGGAGCAGGCATTTCAATTTTTCCTTTCCCTGCGCAACCGCTGATTAGTGCAGCCGCAACAATAAGAGTGCTCCATCCTTTTCTGTTCATATTATTCATCTTTAAATGTTTGATATTCAAATTCACTGGGCAAGAATCGCAATAAATGGCGGGAAAACGCTGTCCTTAAGAAACACTAATATGTCCCATATTCAATTTTGAAGAATAACAGAACATCCAAAACGAATAAAAGGATATCAGTAATTCATTTATTTATACCGAAATTCGCCTCCGATAAAGAGTGGAGGACAAAATGGAACAAAGACAAGAGGAACACTTTGAGCTGCTTGGAATGGAAAATGTCCAGAAAAATTACGGACAAGTATGCTATTCAGATAATGAGCTGCTGATAATTGATCAGGTAAAAGATCTCGTAAACCTCAAAACCTATAAGATAAAATTCAATGTAATTGCAGTTTGTCTCAAAGGGAGGCTGACATTTGATGCAAACGGCAAACCGCTGCAAGTACAAGAGAGTCAGCTGTTTCTGTGCTACAGCAATGCAGTGCTGAGCAATTTTATGATCAGTCCGGACTTTGAAGGAAAAGTTCTATGCGTAAGCGACCAGGTGCTCAAACAGATTCTTCAAGGGCAGACGGAAATCTGGACAAAGGCTCTGTATCAGCACCATATAGAGATGATGGATGCTTCAAATACTAATATGAACATATATACGGAACTTAAACGCAGATGCGTTGCCAAAGAGAGTCCTTTCCGCAAAGATATCATAATCAGCCTGTTGCGTGCAGCGCTTCTTGGGTTGTGCGAGGAACTGATAATCCGTACAAAGAACCTTGAAAACAGAGAGGCATCCGGCTCACGGATGGAAACGATGTTTCAGGCGTTCATTAAAAACATCACAAAGCGCAAAATTAAAAAAGCAAGAGTCGCCACCTATGCACAGGAACTTAACATCACCCCAAAATATCTCACAACCATCTGCCACAAAATAAGCGGAAAAGCTCCAATGGACTGGATATCAGAATACATAATGGAAGACATAAGATTCTATCTCACAAGCACGCCTCTGTCCTGCAAAGAAATAGCTTCTGAACTTGGTTTTCCCAACTCCTCATTCTTTGGCAAATACGTAAAAAGCCATTTCGGCTGCAGCCCACGGTCATTCAGAAAAAAAAATCTGGTTGTTCCATTGATCCCAACCCAATAAATAGGATCGTTCAAGAGTAGAGAAATCGATGAGAAGTAATAACTTTAAGAATTATTAAAGACCGATGAAAAAGAGCAAATTCACAGAGAGCCAGATTGCATTTGTATTAAATCAGGCGGAAACAGATGTAAACGTGGAAGAGACATGCCGTAAGACGGGCATATCGGAAGCCACATTTTATAATTGGAAGAAAAAATATGGAGGATTGGGAATCCCAGAATTAAGGAAATTGCGACAATTGGAGGAGGAGAACATCAAATTGAAACAGATAGTGGCAGACTTGTCTCTGGATAAACAGATGCTCCAGGATGTATTAAAAAAAAGTTCTGACCACTACCCAGAAAAGAAATACGATAGAGGGGCTGTACAGGAATTATCAGATATCCGTAAGACGCATTTGCAGTGTTCTTAAAGTTGAAAGGTCAATGTATTACTTCAAGCATAGGGGGGCGGACAATAGAGCTTTGATAATGCGAATGCGAGATATAGCGATGAGCCGTGTAAGGTATGGATGTTGGCGGATATACATATTATTGAGGAGAGCAGGATGGGTGGTAAATCACAAAAAAGTACATAGATTATATTGTCAGGAGGGATTGAATTTAAGGGCTAAAAAGCATAAGAAGAGCCGTTCAGTAATACAACGGTTGGAGCGCACGGAAATAAAAGGTATTAATCAATATTGGAGCATGGATTTTGTTTGCGATCAATTATATAACGGAAAAAGATTCAGGGCGTTGACCATAGTGGATAATTATAGTCGGAAGTGCATTGCGATCAATATAGGTCAATCTTTAAAAGGCATGGATGTGGTTAATACGCTAGAGGACATTAATGTAAACAGAGGCATTCTACCCGGACGTATTAAGGTTGACAACGGACCGGAATTTATTTAAAAAGAGCTGGATCATTGGGCTTGGGAGAACAAGGTAACGTTGGATTTTTCCCGTCCCGGGAAACCGACAGACAATCCGTTTATAGAATCATTCAATGGAAGTTTCAGGGACGAGTGCTTAAGTGCGAATTGGTTCTTATCTTTGCAGGAGGCGGAAGGTAAAATAGAGTCATATATTAG
>DAIRSJ010000008.1:11798-37462 GCA_036804445.1 Candidatus Egerieousia sp. | reverse complement strand
CTCGGCGATAGATTGAGTTACGGTTTGACTCATGTATTGAGAACCAAGAGAACCTTTTACCGCATTTACTGTGTTAGCAAAAATGCTGACTTTCTCAGGCTTTCCATTTTCAAGTTCTTTCTCAAAATCTTTGGGGATTTCTACTATGACATCTACCTTGCCCTTTTCCAAATTTTCCAGCGCCAGGGAGTAAGTTTCCGCATTATTGCTTAGAGTAAAATAATCTGAAGCCCTTACTTTATTTATCACTCTTTCAGAGGCTTGTGAATGATCATGATCTACAATTGAGATATTAACATGATGCACGTCCATTGTTGTAGTCCAGGGGAAAATCAGCATCACGGCCAATGGAAACATTAGTACCATTTTTGGCAGGAAGGCGTTGCGGAAAAACTGCCTGAATTCTTTATCAAGTAAAACAAGAAGTGTACGCATATCCTATTCCATTTTATCTTTAAAATTCTTCAGGGCCAATGCTACCAAAAACAGTGTCATGGTCAGTAGAACGGAAAACTCTTTAAGCACATATTTAAACGGCAGTCCTTCTATCATAAGTTTTCTTATGGCGGAAATATACCACCGTGCAGGAACGATGTATGTCAGGGGTTTAAGGGCAGTGGGCATATTTTCTATGGGGAATACCATTCCTGAAAGCATTATAATCGGCAGCAATAAAAGCATTCCGGAAATAATGAGCGCCGTTATCTGTTTTGACGTCACGGTTGAGATTAAAAGTCCCAGAGCCAGCGCAAGGGCAAGATAAAGAAGCGATATTCCAATTACGCCGCCAAGATTTCCGGACATTGGAACTTTTAAAACATAACGCGCCAGAAACAGTATGCAGGCCAGGTTAATACAAGAAAGCGTGAAGTAAGGAACCATCTTGGCAAAAATTATCCTTATCGGTTTTACAGGGGATACAAGGAGTACATCCATTGTTCCGGTTTCCTTTTCACGCACTATAGAAACGGATGTCATCATTGCACATATCAAGATGAAAATCAGACCCATAATGCCGGGAACAAAATTGTATGCGCTGTTCATTTGCGGGTTGTACAACATATGCGTCTCAGGCATTATGGAAGATAAATTTGAAGTTGTTTCTGATGCATTTGAGTTCCCGCTCATCAATATACTTTGTAAATATCCCGCACCTTCCATTGCCTTGTTCGGGTTGGATGCGTCCAGCGCAATCAGCACGGAATTATCTTTTGAGAACTCAACAACAGCATCGCTCTTGCCGGAACGCAACTCTTTATCTACCTGATTTCCGGAAATATACCCCCTAAAAGTAAAATATGGGTTAGAAGAGATTTGTTCAACTTGTTTTCTTATGGCCTCTGTTCTGTGTGGTGCGGAGACGGCAAAATTGATATTTTTAATCTCGATGGATATTGCAAAACCAAACAGCAGCAGCTCTACAATCGGGAATATTAAAATTATCAGCAATGTCCACTTGTCGCGCAAAATATGCAGTGACTCTTTGTTTACAAATGATGCAAAACCTGTCATATCACTCCCCCCTTTTTGCACCCCTTGCAAGAGACCTAAATACCTCGTCTATTGCGGAGGCGTTAAATTGTTTCTTTAATTCTGCCGGAGAATCAAGTGCTTTAATTTGTCCGTCAACCATTATTGAAACCCTATTGCAGTATTCAGCCTCATCCATATAATGCGTTGTTACAAAGATTGTTGTGCCTTCAGAAGAGGCTTTGTAAATCATTTCCCAAAACTGACGGCGAGTAACCGGATCTACACCTCCCGTAGGTTCGTCCAGAAATACTATTTCCGGCCTGTGAAGGGACGCAACGCAGAAAGCAAGTTTTTGTTTCCATCCAAGAGGAAGTGAGCCAACCAACGTGTTAATTTCTGATTTAAACTGCAATTGATTCAAGATTTCTACGCTTCTGCGTTCAACTTGCATTTTTGACAGTCCGTAAATACCCCCAAATAACTTCATATTCTCATATACGGTTAAGTCATCATACAAAGAAAAACGCTGACTCATATAGCCAATGTGGTGTTTGATATCCTCTCCATTTCTCATCACATCAAAACCTGCAACAGTGCCTGAACCGGAAGTGGGGTAGCTTAGACCGCACAACATCCTTATAGCCGTTGTCTTACCGGCTCCGTTGGCTCCAAGAAATCCGAAAATTTCTCCGCGCTTTACGTCAAAAGTAATGCGGTCAACAGCCTTGAAATCTCCAAAGTTTTTACACAGCTCCTTTACCGATATGATGTTCTCTTTCATTTTTTTTTGTCAGATTTTTGCACGTTTATATGCCCGCCAAATTATTACGTGTGCATCAGTTTAATAAAAACATCTTCTATCCCCGCCTTGGTTTTATTAAGTTCTATGTTTTTGAATCCTCTTTCTTCTAATTTCTGTTTTAAAAATTCCGGATTGAAATGTTCTGTGGCTACTATGTGATGTGCGGCCCCAAACGGGTAACAATCAACAATTTCCCTCTCCCGTCTTGTCGCCGTCAGTATTCCGTACATATTTGTTCCGGAGACGGCATACAACGGTTCTTTAAAATTATTTACTATGCCGTCGGGAGTATTAATGTCCAAAATTTTTCCTCCGTTGATAAGAGCAATTCTATTGCATTTGCTTGCTTCATCCATATAAGGGGTTGATACCAAAATAGATAGCCCCTTCTTCTGCAACTCCAGAAGCATATCCCAAAATTCGCTTCTGGAAACGGCATCCACTCCTGTTGTGGGTTCATCCAAAAACAGAACATCCGGCTTGTGTATAAGAGAGCAGCATAGTGCAAGTTTTTGTTTCATTCCTCCCGACAGTTTACCGGCTCTTCTTGTTTTAAATGGTTCTATCTGTTTGTAAATAGGGGCAATAAGGTCATAATTTTGTTGAAGAGTGACATGAAAAAGTGCGGCAAAAAAATTTATGTTCTCCTCTACGGTAAGATCAGGATAAAGAGAAAATTTCCCGGGCATATATCCTATCTTGTTTCTAATTGAATGATAATCACTTAGAATATCCATACCGTCAACTTTTGCAGAACCGTTGTCGGAATCAATTAAAGTAACAAGAATACGGAACAGCGTAGATTTACCCGCGCCGTCCGGTCCTATAAGTCCGAAAACTTCTCCGCGCCCGACATTGAAGGTGATACCGTCGAGAGCTTTAAGAGTCCCGTAATTCTTTGAGATTCCGTTAATTTCTATTGCATTTTGCCGCATCATAGCTTAACTTCTCCGTACATTCCAATCTTTATGCGCCCGTCATTTTTTACTGCAATTTTTACTGCGTAAACCATGTCTGCGCGGCTGTCTTTTGTTTGAATTGTCTTTGGGGTGAATTCACTTTCTGAGGCTATCCATGTTATTTGTCCTTGATAATCAAATGTTTTGTTGCCTCCAAAATCTGCCGTGACATTTACCTTTTGTCCAAGTTTTATTTTGGACAGCTGGTCGGAAGTGAAATATGCTCTTAAGTATATGTTGTCTAAATCTGCAATTTTAAATAGGGGACGGCCGATATTTGCAAATTCTCCGGCCTCACTGTATTTTGCCAGTATTGTGCCTGTTACCGGGGCTTTTATATGAGATTTTTCCAGCTTGTCATTGATTTGAGAAATCTGCAAGTCCATGGCCGAGGAATTTTCATTGATGGATGCGGTACTGTTATTAAGAGATGAAAGCTGGGCGGAGAGTTGCCCGTTTAATACTTTTAATGAGGAGTTTACGTCATCCAGCTGTTTGGATGTTGCAGCTCCGTCTTTAAGTAAATTCTGAACGCGTCTTTTTTCAATTTCCTGTTTTGCAATTTGTTCTTTAAGGGCAGAGACTTGCTTTTGTATATCCGGTCTTCCGGACTTAAGGGCTGCGCTGCTTTTTTGCAGTTGAAGTTTCTGCAAGTAAAGTTGCGTTGTGTCTATGACTCCCGCAACTTCTCCCGCCGTAAGCGTATTTCCTTCCTCTGTGTTGAGATACAGAATCTTACCTGCAGTTTCTGAAGATACCGTAATTTCCGTTGCCTCAAAAGTGCCGGTGGCATCCCAGCTACCCTTGCGGCCGCATGACATTATTACCGTTCCTGCGGCGGCAATAACAAACGAGTATTTTACTATTCTTTTCATATCTGTTTTATTATTATTCTTAATAATTGCCATTTGTAAATTACCTGTTTACAATATGTTTCAACTGGTATACGGCCTTTACTAATTCTATTTCTCTTGCGGAACGGGCGGTGACGGCATCAGATTCATCCGTTATTTTACCAAGCAAATCGTTGGTGTCTATAATGCCGTTTTTGAGTTTAGATTCTGCGGCTTTTCTTACAGAGGTTCTAAGGGTTACTATTTTGTCATCATCTGAAAGCGCTTTTTTGAGTCTTGTAATTTCTCCGTTTTCTTGTGTTGCCTGCAATTTTATATTAAACAGGAATACATCATTTTGCACATTTATCTGCTGTTGAGCGGTGCGTATTTTATTTAAATCATTTTTGCGTGTGTAATATGCGCCAAAATTCCACACCATTTTTACACCTGCAATAGCATTCCAGCCGGGATTTTTGTTCATCATGCTTTGGAAGTAATCGAACCCGGGATAACCGTAGTAACCTTGAGCGAAAAGTCCGAATTTGGGTCTTGTTGAGGATTTTACGAGTTCTTCTTTTGCGGCAAGGCTATTGGATTTGGCTTCAAATATTTTTTGTTCCGGCCTTTGCGGGGTAAGCGATATGAGTGAATTAATACCGGTGCCGTCTTCATTGTCGGTAACCTCCGGCAGAACAAGACGTCTCCCTTTTATCTTTTTTCCAATAAATATTTCAAGCATTGCGGCATAACTGTCGCGAGCAGACTTTAACTGATTAATTTGCTGATTTACTGTAAGTAACTGAGCCTCTACCGCATCTGCGTCAGACTGAGTGGCAACGCCGTTTTTTAGCATGGAACGCATTTTATCTAAATTGCTATTAAGCAATTGGACGGTCAGGTTGGTCTGGGATATTCTTTTGTCAAGCAACAGTATACCAAAATATAAATCATCTACGCGTCCCTCTACGCCATATAAATCTGAATCCGCCGAGTTTTGCTGTTCTATTGATTCCGTCTGAGCTAATTTTTTATCTGCGGAAGATTTTCCGCCGTCCCAGATATTTTGATTAATCTCAAGGAGAGCTTTGTATTGTATTTTATCCATGCCGCTCATGCTCATTCCGCTCTGTGCAAGCATGTTGCTAAGCGCGGAAGGAAAGGAAGGAACCTCATTTTGCAATGTGGCCTGCCAAGATAGCGTTACCTGAGGCAGGTAAGATTTTTCCGCATTTGATATGGTGTATTGGCGGCTCCGGCTGATCAAATCATATTGTTTTATTTCCGGATAATTTTTCCCGGCAAGTGCGCGGCATTCTTCTATTGTGAGTATGTCTGAATGTGTATCTTGTGCCATCGCCGGAGAGACGGCCGTCACAAAGGAGCAGAGTAAAATTACAAACGGAATTAATTTTTTCATAATGAATTATGTTTTAAAGGATCTTTTGTAAACGGCACATCATTGTCTCTACGGTCTCCTTTTTTCTCTGCTCCATAAAATTAGTCATGTTTATAAACTCTTTACCAAAGAGTATTTGCATAATAGGGTAAGCAATAAAAGGAAATACGTTTAGAGCCACTATGTCCATAATAATGTGACGCACATCAACTTTTTCTTTATGTTTTTTTGCCATCTCTGCATCCAGCTTGCTCTGAGCTATTTTAAATGTTTTTTTAATCTTTGGTTTTAAAATTTTGACAATTAACTTAAAATGCTCTGGGCTAGAATATATTTCGTTTATAAAGAAGCGCGGCAATTCGGGGTTTTTAAGTATGAAGTTAAAATGACTCTCCATTGCCTCCTTTAATCTCACCTCCAGCGACAGACTGGGGCTGCTCACCGTAACTAAAAACATATTAACCAATATCTCAAATTTTTTGCTGACAATTATATCAAAAAGGTTCTCCTTGGTTTTGAAATAGTAGTGGAGCATTGCGTGTGTAACACCTGCGTTTTTTGCTATTGAAGTTGTGCGCGCGCCGTCAAACCCTTTTGTAAAAAACTCATGTTCAGCAGCTTGCAGTATGTTGTCTTCTGTGGTTCTATTTCTCTTTCCGGTTCTCATATTTTATTTTATCTTTTTACGGCCTTAAAAATTTAACATAATTGTTTAACAAAATTGTTAATAACGCTGCAAATGTACTTAGTTTTTTCAATCCTCCAAAAAAATTACAGGATAAACTTATTGCAGCGGTATGGCAGCTTCTACTTTAAGGATTCTGTTAACCTCTCTATTGCCCTGTTTGGATTTTGCTCCTCTTCCAGCAGGGAGACAAATTTGCTCCCTATGATACCGCCGCGGGCAAATTTGCATGCCGCGGAAAATGTTGACCTGTTGGATATTCCAAAACCTACCATCAGCTGATTTTTTAAGTGCATATTTTGTATGCGATTAAAGTAGCTGAGTTTTTCAGCATTGAAATCTTTTTGCGCTCCGGTTGTAGATGCGGAGGATACCATATAGATGAATCCGGATGTATTTTCATCAATTTGGCGGATACGGCTCTCTTCCGTTTCCGGCGTTATAAGCATAATTACCTTAATATTAAACTTTTCCGCAGTTGTCTTAAATTCTTTCATATAGATATCAAACGGAAGATCCGGGATAATGCATCCGTCTATTCCGCACTCATTGCAGCTGCGGCAGAAATTCTCAAAACCATATTGAAAAATAGGGTTAAGATATCCCATTATAATCAGCGGTATCCCGACGGTTTTCCTTATATCTTTTAATTGACCGAACAGCAGCTTAAGGCTCATGCCGTTCTTAAGAGCTTTTGTGGCAGCGCTTTGTATAATAGGACCGTCTGCCATTGGGTCACTGAACGGCAGACCAATCTCTACCATATTTATCCCGTGCCGTTCCAAGCTGATAATTACATCCGCAGTATTCTCCGGAATAGGGGCACCGGCGCAAAAGTAAATTGACAGTAAATCTTTTTTGTTGCTTTTAAATAATTCTGAAATCCTATTGATTGTATTCATCTTATTGCTTTTATAAACTTGTTGATTAATTGTACGTCCTTCCTGCCGGGCGCGTATTCAAATTTGCTGTTGATATCTATTCCGGAACAATGAGGGTTAGAGAAACTTTTGATATCCTTTATACTGTCGGGACCAATGCCCCCGCTTAAAAAGAACATTGTATTACCCTTATAATTGTTTAGTATATCCCAATTAAAAGACTTTCCTGTGCCTCCGTATTTAATTTGTTCCGGCAGTTCTTCAGAGTCAACAGGGCTGCACTCTTTTGTGTCAAACAAAAAAAAGTCGCAGCAATTATCATATAAATCTGTAATCTCCAAATCCTTAACATCTGAGATGTGAAAGGCTTTGATAATTTTATATCCCCTTTCTCTTAATTCTCTGCAAAAATCGGGAGATTCAACCACATCAGTTCCCGCTTCACCGTTAAGTTGAATATATTCCAGTCTATAAGGGATAGCTTTTGAACAAATAGTATGCATATCTGCATTTACAAAGACTCCTACCCTATGAGCGAATTCCGGGAGGAGTGACGGCATATCCGCTGCATAACGTGGGGAAAGAGGATAAAAATTTATCCCCATAAAATCCACATCCATGCTTTCAAGTGCTTGAATTTCCTGGCCGTTTGTCATTCCGCAAACTTTGATGTAAAAATTTTGTCCGTTCATTTTTTAGTTTTTAAGTTTTATTTATTTGTTATAATTGGATAGTTGCGCTATTGTGGTAATAAACTCTTTTAATTTTTTTGCCGGCACTGGTTCTTTCATAAAAGTTTCTCCAATAAGGAAACCTCTATAACCGGCTTCTTTTAAGTGGATTACAGTTTCAGCTTCTTTTATTCCGCTTTCTGAAATTTTTACCGCATTCTCAGGCAGCAATCTTGCCAGCTCAAAAGAGTGTTTAACATCCGTCACAAAACTTCCCAGACATCTGTTGTTCACACCTATGACGTCACACTCCGGAATACAATAATCCAGCTCATTTTCTTGATGAATTTCCAACAAAACCTCCATTTTAAGAAAATGAGCCGTTTGTATAAACTCTAGGCAATCATTCTTTTTAAGAGCAGATGCTATTAGCAGAACGGCATCCGCACCTGCAGCCTTTGCCTCAAAAAGTTGATAATTATCTATTATAAAATCCTTCCTCAAAATTGGGATAGATATTTTACTCCCGACGGTTTGTATGTCCGCCGGAGAACCGCCAAAGTATTTTTTATCTGTCAGGACAGAAATTGCGGAAGCTCCGGCCTCTTCATAATAAGGGACTGTATCCAGAGGATTTGCATCTTTGTGTATCCATCCCCTTGACGGGGACTTGCGTTTGAATTCTGCAATAATGCCCGTTTCGGATTTTTTTAGCGCGGCGCTAAGCGAGCGACATTCTGAGATTGCAATCTGTTTTTCCAGCACTCTTTGCGGAATTTCCTTTTTGCTTATCTCAACCTCCGCTCTCTTATTGGCAACTATTTCTAATAGAATGTCTTGCATTATTATTTTTTGGATTTAGCTGTTCAGTTCTACAAATTTCTTGAATGTCTTAAGTGCTTTCCCGCTCTCCAGAGATTCCTTTGCTATTGCCATGCATTCTTCTATTTTTTTCTCCTGTTCTATCACATTTATTGCAAAAGCCGAGTTGGCAATAACGACACTTTTTTGTGATTCAAGTGCTTTGTTATTTAGCACGTTGTCAAATATAGTTGCCGCATCTGCGGGTGTCGCACCTCCAGCCAGGTCTTTGCCGCACACTCTCTTAAATCCAAGCTGCTCAGGTGTATATATGGTTTCACTATAGCGATTTGCAACCTTAAATTCCGCAGTTAATGAGATTTCATCATATCCGTCAAGACTGTGAACAACGGCGTACTTTGTCTCTCCCTTCTGATAGACGTAATTGTAAAGACGTAAAAGCGGAAGGTTATAAACTCCAAGCAGCTGGTAAGTTGGAAAAACAGGGTTTACAAGCGGGCCAAGCATGTTAAAGAAAGTACGTACAGCAAGAGCTTTCCTAACGGGGGCAACGGCTTTTAATGCGGGGTTGAAAAACGGAGCGTGAAGGTATGCAATGTTGCAATTGTCAATAGATTGCCGCAATACGTCAATGTCTTTTGTAAACTTAACGCCGTGTTGTTCAATAACATTGCTGGCACCGCTTACGGAAGTGGCGCCGTAGTTGCCGTGCTTAACAACTTTGTACCCCGCACCGGCAACAACAAAACAAGAAGTAGTGCTTATGTTAAAAGTGTTCTTCCCGTCTCCGCCGGTCCCTACAATGTCAATAGGATTAAACTCATTAAGATCAACCGGGACACGCATTTCAAGTAGTGCATCACGGAATCCGCAAAGCTCATCCACAGAGATGTTTCTCATTAAAAAGACGGTAATAAGAGATGCAACTTGCGCCTCCGTGTATTTCCCCTGCGCAATGTTTTGCAGAATCGTGCGGGCCTCTTCTCTTCCAAGATATTGGCTCTCAAATAGTTTATATAATATGTCTTTCATGATAATTCTATATTTATTTGTCTGTTTTTTATTGAATTACAGTGTTAAAAATCCTTACTCTAAAGAGTCAAAAAATTCTTAATTATTTTTTTCCCGTCGGGAGTAAGAATAGATTCCGGGTGGAATTGAATGCCGTGCAAATCATAACGTACGTGTCGCAGTCCCATTATGTAACCCTCTTTGCTTAACGCAGTTATCTCCAGACAGGATGGAAAATTTTTCTTGCTTACAACCCATGAATGGTAACGGCCTGCGGGAAATACTTCCCCCATCCCTTTAAAAACAGGTTCATCCGCATGCGTAATAATAGGAGTCTGTACTCCGTGGTAAACATTTTTAAGATTCTCCAGGGTGCAGCCAAATGTCTCTGCAATTGCCTGGTGTCCAAGACATACGCCAAGCATAGATTTTGAGGCGGCATAACGTTTTACAATAGGGAGCAACATGCCGGCCTCCTCCGGAATGCCTGGCCCGGGGGAGAGAACTATCTTATCAAACTGTTCAATGTCTTGCATTTTGATTTTATCATTGCGGACAACCTCAACATTTTTCACTCCGCATTCAACAATAATCTGATACAGGTTGTATGTAAAAGAGTCATAGTTATCTAAAAGAAGAACATTCATAATAATCTGTTTTTTAATAAATTAAATCTCACGATGGTTTAACGTAATTTTTAGTTTTTGAGTTTAACGGCAATGTCTATGGCTTTCTTTAGCGCACCCAATTTGTTATTAACCTCTTGCAATTCATTCTCCTCCATGCTGGAGGCAACAATGCCGCCGCCGGCCTGGAACCACAACTCATTATTACGGCTGACAAAAGTTCTTATGGTTATTGCCTGGTTCAGCTCTCCGTTAAGACCTATAAACCCGATGCACCCGCCGTAAGCTCCTCTGTTGTGCGGCTCTATCCGGCTTATTAACTGCATTGCACGCACCTTTGGAGCTCCGCTTAAAGTTCCGGCGGGGAATGTGTCAATAAAGGCTTTGATATGATTAGTGTCTCCTCTTAAAGTGCCGCCAACTCTTGATACAAGATGTATGACATGACTATAATACTGAGGCTCCTTGTAGAAAACAACTTTTACATTATTGCAGTTTCTGGATAAATCATTGCGCGCCAAATCTACCAGCATTGTGTGTTCTGCATTTTCTTTTGGGTCTTTCAACAGCTGCTCTGCAAGCTCTTTGTCTGTCTTGGAATTGCCTGAGCGTTTGCATGTTCCCGCAATGGGATCTATATAAGCTCTTTCTCCGTCTATGCGGAAATGCGTCTCCGGAGATGAGCCGAAGATTCTGTACCCTCCAAAATCCATGTAGAACAAATAAGGGGACGGATTGATGCTTCGCAATGCGCGGTAGACTTTAAAATCATCTCCCTCAAAAGGCTGCACAAAGCGGCGTGATAAAACAATCTGAAACACGTCTCCTCTTAAGCAATGCTCAATCCCTTTGCGAATGTTTGCTTTGTGCTGTTCATCAGTTAAAGTGCTTGTTAATCCGCCTGTTAACTTAAAATTATAGGATGAATAATTTCTATCGTTAATTGCAGTTTCAATCATCCGCAGATTGCTTTTTTCTCCTTTTGACAACATCTCAACAAGTGTCATTTCATTTTTAAAATGATTAAAAATGATAATGTATTTGTAAAGAATGTATAGAATATCGGGCGCGTCATTTTTGTCATCATGGCTCTCTTTTACAGCAATGTTCTCAAAATATTTTACCGCATTAAAAGTTGTATAACCATATAGTCCGCAACAGTTTGCATGATCGCCCTCAACCTTTATGGAATCTATGAAGTCATTAATTCCATCCTCCGCTTTATAAGAGCCGTCCAGCTTTTTTGTCTGTACGGATCTGTCGGGATACTTAATAGTAACCTTGCCGCTGTTCACGCCGATACTTGCAAGAGGACAAATTGCTATAAAGGAATAAGAATTCTCTGCTGCGTGATAATCGGAACTTTCCATAAGGACTGATGTTGAATACAAATCTCTCAGCTTAAGATAAATACTAACAGGGGTATGCAAATCTCCAAGAATTGTTTTTGTGTTTGTTTTGTAATTAAAGGTTTTCATATCCGATTATTTTTTTGTTCCGTCTGCGTTATAATTTAAATAAGTTTCAAGATCTTTATCGCCTCTTCCTGAGACTGTTAGAACAACAACTTCATTTGGAGAAAATTTGATTTTTGGCAAAACACCAAGAGCATGCGCAGATTCCAGAGCGGGAATTATTCCCTCTAATCTTGTCAGTTCATATCCCGCTTTGATTGCTTCGTCATCATTAACAGTCAAGACCAGAGCGCGTTTTTCTTTTGCAAGATTTGCATGCATCGGTCCAATGCCGGGATAGTCCAAACCGGCTGATATTGAGTAGGGTTCCTCTATCTGGCCATCCTCGTTTTGAATAACATAAGTGCGCGAGCCGTGAATAATTCCGGTCTTGCCCAGTTTAATAGTTGCGGCCGTTTTTCCGCTGTAAACGCCAAGACCGCCCGCTTCCGCCAGGGTAATTTTTACGCGGGGATTATTTATGTAATGGTAGATTGTTCCCGCCGCATTGCTTCCGCCGCCTACACATGCAATAAGCATATCCGGATAATCCCGTCCCTCCTGTTCCATTAGCTGGCTTTTAATTTCTGCACTTATAACAGACTGCAGCCGGGCAACCATATCGGGATACGGATGCGGCCCGACCGTAGAGCCGATGATGTAATGGGTGTTTCCCGGATGGCAGCACCAGTCTCTAATAGCCTCATTTGTAGCATCTTTTAACGTCATATTCCCGGAGGTAACAGGCACTACTGTTGCGCCAAGCATCTTCATCCGCTCAACATTCATGTGCTGTCGCTTGACATCCGTTGCACCCATATAAACAACACACTCCATATTCATCAGGGCGCAAACCGTTGCAGTAGCCACTCCATGCTGACCCGCACCTGTCTCCGCAATAATTCTTTTCTTGCCCATTCTACCGGCAATCAAAATCTGTCCGAGCGCATTATTAATTTTATGCGCTCCGGTGTGATTCAGATCCTCTCTCTTAAGATAAAGTCTGCAACCGTATTTTTCCGAGAGGCGTTTTGCAAAATAGAGCGGAGATGGACGTCCTGCATAATCATTCAAAAGTTTATGGAACTCTCTCTGAAAAGACTCACTGTCAATAATTTTCAAGTAATTGTCTTGTAAATCCGCTACGCATTTGTGGAGAATTTCCGGAACAAATGCGCCCCCAAAATCTCCGTAATAACCATTGTTGTCAACTAAGTAATTCATATTGTTTTAAAATTTTTAATCTCGACAGAAAAGAAAAAAGCCCTGTCGCAGGTGCGACAGAGCTTTATAAAATTCTTATAGTATTTATGTTATAGCATATACATACGGCGCTGTTTCCCTCACGACATTAAAAGTTGCAAGCGGCGCCACCAATACATATTTGCTACAAATTGCTTCATTGTTTCTATCAAATAAAGATTATATTTCTTGACTTGACCGCACAAAGGTACGATTTTTTTTCACCGTTATTCTCCGCAGAATATTTTTCTTACCTTTGCACCCGTAAAAACCAAAAGTTTTACCGGAATTGCTCAGGTGGTGGAATTGGTAGACACGCAGGACTTAAAATCCTGTGGCCAGAAATGGCTGTACGGGTTCGATTCCCGTCCCGAGCACAAGAAAAAGGCTGACCTCTTTAGTCAGTCTTTTTTATTTTCTATTTTCCGTAAGCCTTTATACCGTCCTGTAAAAATTTGGTAAAGACTTTAACATCAAGATTATAACCCATAGGAGGGACCATGGGCCTGCCCGTTTCATCCAGGATTATATAGTACGGCTGTGCATTTGCCTTAAACTTTGTTAGCATCAGGTTGGAATTAATATCCCCGAGTTCGCTCAAGACTTTTCCGTCCGGCAGAGTAACCTGATCTTCCGCAGGGACAGTCATCTTGTCATCCGCATACAGGGCACATACAATATACTCTTGTTTAAGCATTTGCAAAACTATCGGATTGCTCCATACCCTTGCTTCCATCTCACGACAGTTAACACATCCGTGTCCGGTAAAATCTAGAAATACGGGCTTATGAACTTTCTGAGCATAGGCCAAAGCTTCATCATAATTGAAGAAACCCTGTAATCCCTGAGGCAGATGCAGTACATCTGAATATTTGGCGTTCAACGTATCAACAACTGCTGTTTTTCCACCTCCGTCCGCACTTCCGGCGCCAATATAAGCTACTCTAAAATCTTGAGTTTCAATTGGCGGCAGGTATCCGCTCAAAGCTTTAAGCGGTGCGCCCCACATTCCGGGAATCATATAAACCACAAATGCAAAATCAATAATTGCAAGAAGAAAACGCGGAATAGATACGTGGTCCTCCTTGGAATCATACTGAAATCTGATTTTACCAAGCAGGTAAATCCCTAATAATGCGAATATTACAATCCAAAATGCAAGATAGACTTCTCTGTCAAGAATTCCCCAATGATAAGTCTGATCTGCAATGGAAAGGAACTTCATTCCAAGTGCAAGTTCAATAAATCCAAGAACAACTTTTACGGAATTCAACCAGCCGCCGGACTTTGGAAGTTTGTCCAGAAGTGAAGGAATAAATGCAAAAATTGTAAACGGGATGGCAAACGCTATTGAGAATGCAAGCATTGCAACAACCGGAGCCCAAATTTCTCCCTGAGTGCTTCTTATTAAAATGCTTCCGACTATAGGGCCGGTGCAGGAGAAAGAGACAAGCACCAGCGTCAGAGCCATAAAGAAAACTCCAAGCAGACCTCCTTTATCAGATTTAGAATCAGCCCTGTTCACCATCCGGCTTGGCAGTACAATCTCAAACGCACCAAAGAAACTCAGCGCAAAAACAAAGAACACAATAAAGAAAATCAGATTTGGTATCCAATTGGTGGCCAGCCAGTTAAAAATGTTTGCAGTAACGCTTCCCCCCCCGATTAAATATGTAATCAGTATTATTACCGCTATTGGCAACGTGTACAGCGCAACAATTGAAAGGCCGTACATGCTTGCCAGGAACTTGCCGCGGCTGCTTGTCTTTTTCTTATCCTCTCCATCGGACTTTTTCTTATCCTCTCCCTCTGAGTTATGCATGAAAAATGAGACCGTCATAGGCACCATTGGGAAGACACAAGGAGTAATCAGCATTGCAAATCCCCAAAGAATTGCTTCGAGTACAAGGCTCCATAAGGAACGGTGTCCAACGCCCGAGTTGTCCACTTTGCTTCCGCTATTAGTTGAGCCTGAATTTGTTATATTGCCGTTGCCGGTATCGCCTACACTGTCTGCTGTCGTATTTGCCCCGGCAACTGCTGCATTTCCAATATTTCCCTCCGTTCCGGCAATTGCGCCCGCATCATTCGCTCCGGATTTTTCGGCGGCGGGGTTGATTTCAGCGGCGGGATTGGTTGCCGCGGCAGGATTAGTTGCAGCGGCAAGAGCCACACTAAAATCCTTCTCTCCGTTGACACAATTACCTGATTTACAAGCCTGCCACTCAACATGAACAACAACTTTAACCGCTCTTTTGGAAAGCACCTGAACTTTTTGCACTAAAACGGTTCCGCTCCCGAATGTGCCGATGTTCATTTGAAATATATCGTCGTAGGATTTTGTGACTTTCCCTTTTATAAACGGCTTGCCTATAAGTTTGAAATCTTTATTAACCAGAAAACCGGAAGCGGGAGCAACCTTATAAACAGTTGCATTGGGCCCGTCTGTATAAGGGCCAAAATCGTATACGTGCCACTCAGGCTCTATGCCTGCAACCAGCTGAACTTCATAAATGTCATTGCCGTCGCTTGCAATCTTTTGCGTCCAGGTAACAGGATCTTTAACATTTCCAAATTGCGGGACACTCGCAAACACAGCACTTTGCAAGGCACACACCATTATAAGTGCCGTAAATATTCCGGATATCTTCTTCATAAAATCATATTTAATTTGGCATGCGCACTATCAAAGCCAAACGTTATCATTACAAAAGTAATGATTTTTATGACTCTTTTTGAGAGGCGTCTATCAACCCGCGTGCAGTTGCACGAATAACCAAATCAACAGAATTTAAGGTGCCCGGGTAGAAAACAGATGCTTGCTATTAGATAATTCTGTCCGGAAAACGGTCAGTGATGTAGCGCTCTACGGCCTGCGGGAAGTTTGCCTGCTCCAGCACGTGAATCTTTGCTGCCAGTGTTTCCGGTGTATCTTCCGGATTTACAGGACATTTGGCCTGAAACAGAATTTTGCCGTGGTCCATTTCCTCATCCACAAGATGAACGGTTATACCGCTCTCCTGTTCATGCGTCTCAATAACAGCCTTATGGACATGAGCTCCATACATCCCCTTGCCTCCAAATTTTGGCAGCAGGGCAGGGTGGATATTGACAATACTGTCGGGATATAAAGAAATAAGGGCTTTTGGCACCTGCAGCAAATAGCCCGCAAGGATTATGAAATTTATATTATTGTGTTTCAGATACTTAATTATATCCGGGTTCTCTTCTGAACAAAGTTGCTCCTTGTCCAGCATCAAATACTTAACCTTTAGCCTTGCGGCACGCAGCAAAACGGGAGCTGCGGGGTTATTGGAAATTACCAAATCTACACGTGCAAGCCCCTCCGGAGCATGCTTGGAGGCATTATCGGCACTATCTTTGCGTCCATTCTCATCGGTGCCGTTAAAGTACCTTATCAAATTTTCAGCATTTGTGCCCCCGCCGGAAGCCAGTATTGCAAAATGAATCATAGTCAAAAGTCAAAAGCGGAACAAATATACTCAATTTTGAAAAATTTGATTACCTTTGCGCACTACTAAAAATTAAACTTAATTATTAACTAAATTATTTAATCATGGCAGACATTACTTCTAAAGTTAAAGAGATCATCGTTGACAAATTGGGCGTTGATGCAGCAGAGGTCACCCCGGAGGCAAGCTTTACAAAGGACCTGGGCGCTGATTCTCTTGATACAGTAGAACTTATCATGGAATTTGAGAAAGCATTCGAGATTACAATTCCGGACGAGGCTGCTGAAAAGATAGCTACTGTTGGAGATGCTATCAAGTATATTGAGGATAATAAGAAATAGTCCCAATACAGTTATAAGGGGGTTCTGAGAGGGTTTTAAAGTTCCCGACAGATTTCCCCCTTTCTTTTTGTACCATTTTAGAATCTTTGAGTTATAAGATTCCTTTTAGTTATAGTCTTAAACAATTCACCGGAGAAATTACAATGGAGTTAAAGAGAGTTGTCATTACAGGTATAGGTACCATTAACCCTTTGGGTAACAATATAAAAGAGTTTTTTACATCTCTTGATAATGGAGTCAGCGGTGCCGGTCCCATTACAAGATTTGATGTATCTGAGTTTAAGACAAAATTTGCCTGCGAGGTAAAGAATTTTGATCCTCTTCAACACGG
Source organism: Candidatus Egerieousia sp. (assembly GCA_036804445.1). GTDB lineage: Bacteria > Bacteroidota > Bacteroidia > Bacteroidales > UBA932 > Egerieousia. The sequence goes on along the minus strand of DAIRSJ010000008.1, from coordinate 20,459 downwards.
CCTGGACCGCAAAGAGGCAAGGAAACAGGACAGATATTGTCAGTTTGCCATGGTTGCTTCTGATGAGGCAATTGCAGACAGCAAGCTGGATTTGGAGAAAGAAGATAAGACCAGGATAGGTGTTATCATAGGTTCCGGCGTTGGCGGTATAGAGTCTATGACTCAAGAAATTATAGAGTTTGCCGATGGTCACAGAATCCCGCGTTTCTCTCCGTTCCTGATTCCAAAAATGATTGCCGATATGGCTTCCGGTTTGGTTTCCATCAAATACGGATTTCGCGGACCGAACTATGCAATTGTTTCCGCTTGCGCATCATCTTCTCATGCAATGTGCAACGCTTTTGATATCATGAGATTAGGAGAGGCTGATATAATAGTAACGGGAGGTGCTGAGGCTGCAATAGCAATTCCCGGAGTTGGCGGATTTAATTCTGCACAAGCTCTTTCCACAAGAAATGATGATCCTAAAACCGCAAGCCGTCCGTTTGATAAAGACAGAGACGGATTTGTATTAGGCGAGGGTTCCGCAATACTTGTACTTGAGGAATATGAGCATGCAAAAGCCAGAGGAGCAAAGATTTATGCAGAACTGGCAGGTTCCGGAATGACGGCAGATGCTTACCACATTACGGCTCCGCTTCCTGACGGCAGCGGTGCTATGTGTGCAATGAAAACCGCACTTAAGTGTGCAGGGTTGGAGCCAAAGGATATTGATTACATCAACGTACACGGAACATCTACTCACCTTGGAGATATTGCTGAGTTAAAGGCAATTAAAGAGGTTTTTGGAGAAGATGTTTACAGACTGAACATAAGTTCCACCAAATCTATGACCGGTCACATGCTTGGTGCTGCAGGGGCTGTTGAGACTCTTGCCTGCATTCATGCAATAGATGACGGAATAGTTCCTCCTACAATCAATTGTCAGAATCTGGATCCTGAAATTGATCCAAAATTGAATCTGACTTTGAATAAGGCTCAGAAGAGGGAGGTTAGAGCGGCAATGAATAATACGTTTGGTTTTGGCGGTCACAATTCTTGCCTTATCCTTAAAAAGTTTTGTTCTGCCTCTCCATATCAAGGCGAATAAAGATGAACAGCAGTATGCTGAAACTCAGCATGCTGGAACCTCCGTAACTTAAGAACGGCAACGGAATACCAATCACGGGCATCAATCCCATAGTCATTCCCAGATTAATAAAGACATGCATGAAGAATATGGATGCCACGCAGTATCCGTATATTCTGGCAAAGTTATCCGGGTTCTTGTCGCTCAAGATAAGAATCCTGATAATAAGATAAATATAGACGGCAATTAAAATCAGACTGCCGGCAAATCCCCACTCTTCTCCAACCGTACAGAAAATGAAATCCGTACTTTGTTCCGGCACAAAATTGTATTTAGTCTGAGTTCCTCTCAAGTATCCTTTTCCAATTATTCCGCCGCTTCCTATTGCAATCTCACTTTGATGAACGTTGTATCCTATCCCCTGCAAATCTTGATTAACGCCAAGCAGGCTCTCTATTCTGGCGGTCTGGTGAGGCTGTAAAACGTTTGTAAAAATGAAGTTAACTGATATGACAAATAATGATGCTACCAAGAAACTGGTTACCAGATATTTTGACGGGGTATCTCTTTTAATTATAGCATCTTGCAGCCAGACAAAAAGGTAAGGTAAAACGACAATGAGCGCAATATATTCCGGCCGTATAATTGTTAGGAAACTCATAAACTTTACCCTCAATATCATTGGAATACAGGCCATAAATATTAGCATCGGAAGTACGACCAAAAAATTCCACAGAATTTTTCTCTTTATTAATCCCCTTATTATTCCGGCCGCGGCAAAACAGCAAATAATTGCAACAAGGGGAGAAGAAACCAGCGTGACTACAAATAGGGCAATAATGACAAATAAAAATGACAGTACCCAACCACTAAGTCCCTCTCTATAAAGGACAAATATAAGTCCAAGGTAAACCAGCGCACTGCCCGTTTCTTTCTCCGCAATGATTAGCAGGATTGGAATTAAAATTATTGCGGCGGTCTTGAATGCGTCTCTGATGTTTGCAAGTCTGAATCCGTATTTGCTCATCACGTATGAGAGCAGCAGTGCCGTTGTAATTTTGGAAAACTCGGCGGGCTGGAAGGCAAATGAGCCAAGGTAAAACCATGATTTGGAGCCATTTACCTCTTTACCGGCAAAGATTACAACAAACAAAAGCAGCACCATCACTCCATAGAGAACGGGAGAGAGTACGTCATAAATTTTCGGGTTTATTATGTAGATTATAAAAACTGCGGCAACAAAAGAGATACACATCCATATAAACTGCATCCCGTATCTTTGAGTAATGTCAAAGATAATAGGGTGATCCTCAGTGAATACGGCGGAATAAATGTTTAACCAGCCAAAGATTACCAAGAACAGGTAGGACATCAGCAGTCCAAAATCTATTTTTCTATATATTGGTTGACCGTACATTAATTCTCTTTTTTATTGGATATGCTTTTTTTTCTGCCGGTAACTTTTTCGGCTCAATTTTTTCATAATATTTTTTTCCGGTGCTGTCTCTCTTTATAATGTATTGACCGGGAATCAGTTTGCGTCTTACGGGAACAAATTGCTGCGTGTTGGCCTTAATTATTTTCTCTTCAAGGTCTTTCCTTTTGACTGTTCCGTTTAAATATTTCTCTACCATTAATGATGCAACCGGGGCGGCCCATGTTCCTCCAAATCCCGCGTTTTCTATATAAACGGCTACTGCAATTTTTGGATGATTGCGCGGGGCAAAGCAGATGAATGACGCATTGTCCTTTCCATGAGGGTTTTGCGCTGTTCCGGTCTTTCCGCACAAGTCAATCCCGTCTATGTGGGCAATTCTTGCCGTTCCTCCCGGACCACCGTTTGCGGCCAGATGCATTCCCTCTATAGCCGTTGCAAAATGTACGGTATCAACACCAACATAATGTCTGACTTTAAATGAGTTGGCCCTTATTGTGTCCGGCGCATTTTTAACTAAATGAGGCACGTAGTAGTATCCTCTGTTTGCTATAATTACTGCAAGGTTGGCAAGATGCAAAGGCGTAGTGCCAATTTCTCCCTGTCCTATTGCAAGAGACAAGATATTAAATGAGTTCCATCTTCCCTTGCCGTGGATTTTATCGTAAGTCTTTGTGGTCGGGAGCGTTCCTGCAAGTTCAGACGGGAAATCGCTTCCAAGTTTTTTACCAAATCCAAATCTCATTACTGCGTCTCTCCAATGGTTGAATGCCACAGAAATCGGGTTGTATTTTGGATTTGTAACTATCGCCCTGTAAACATGTGCAAAGTAAGCATTGCATGACATACATACGGCAAGTTTAAAATCCAGCGGGCTTGCGTGGTGGTGACACCCCATTTTTCCGCCCGGAAAGTAGTAGCCGCCGTTGCATGGAAATCTGCTGTCCGGAGTAATAACCCCATCTTGCAGACCAATTAGTCCGTTTACAATTTTAAATACAGATCCCGGAGGGTATGCCGCCATGGCGGACCTGTTAAACATTGGTTTGTAAGGGTTATCAGCTATTTCTCTGTAGTGCTTGCGCATGTTGGAAAGCTGTTTTATTGTAATGCACGGAGAAGAGACAATTGCCAGAATTTCACCGGTTGAAGGTTCTATCGCGACAACACTTCCTACTTTATTTTGCATCAGCAGCTCTCCATATTCCTGCAACTCACCGTCAATAGAAGAAACTAAATCTTTTCCGGGAACGGCCTCAACATCATATTTGCCGTTCTCAAAACTTGAACGTATTCTGTTGCGGGAATCTCTGATAAAAATATTGTATCCTTTTTTGCCGCACAGTACATCTTCATAAGATTTTTCCATGCCCGTAACACCCACGTAATCACCGGGTTTATAGTCCGGGTGTTTTGACAGAAATGCAGAATCCACTTCTGAAATGTATCCAAAAAGATTGGCCCCTGCGTTAAACGGATAAGTCCTTGCCGTTCTGCTTATGGCGTAAAAGCCGGGGAATTTGTAAGACTTCTCTGCAAATAAACTGTAATCTGCACCGGAAACCTGCTTGATAAAAGTAAAAGTCTGGTATCCGATTTTTCTTTTGTTGATTCTATAGTTGCGGAGTTTTTTTCTTACAATATTATAATCAATATGAAAAGTTTCACAAAAATCGGAAGTGTCAAAAGGCTGTATATCCATGGGAGTCACCATGATATCATAAGTTGTCCTGTTGCCTACAAGAGTTTTTCCGTTGCGGTCGTAAATTATTCCTCTTGCAGGATAGCGAGTCTCATAAAGCAGGGCATTATTATCTGCGTTTATTTTATATTCCTTGTCCAGGATTTGTAAATAAAACAAACGCATTGCCAGAATAAGACCGACAATGATAACGCCGATTATGAGAATGTTTTTTTTATGCACTTTTTACAATGCCTTTAGCCGGACCAAAGTTACTGCATTAACCTTTGGAAAAACAATTTTTCCAAAACAATTGCAATAATAATATTGACGATAATGTTTACTAAAAGTCTGATTACCAGGAATACTATAGAACCGGAACCAAAATCATCCAGCATAGTATAGCAAATAAAAAAGACCGTATATGATAACAGAAGAAATGTTAAAAACTTTTGAAACCCAAAATGTTTGCTGTTTACATCTTGCGCTCCGCTTCCGCTTTCATATCTGGCAAGCCCCTTTATAAATGTGTGCTTGAAAAATGCAATTGCGGTTAGGCTTGTTGCATTCAGTCCCAGCAGACCGTCGGAAAGAGAGTCTATAAGGAGTCCCGCAACAAACGCAATCATCATTAGCAGCACGGGTTTAAAATCATTTGGAAGCATTAATATAAACAACGGAAAAACAGCAATATACAGCGGAGGCCAAATGTTGACAAACTCGCATATAAGCAACTGAATTATCAGAGTTGCAATACCAATTACAGTATATTTTACCACGCGGTTCATTCTTTATCTTTTACTATAAGACGGCTGAAATTTGGAGAGAGAATCTATCTGATGCCTGTGCCTGTGTTTAACTACTATCACATAATCCAAATCTTTAAAATTTTGCATAAGCCTAACTTTGATTTGCTTGTGAGTTCCGTTAACCACTTTGTATGAAACCGCAGTTCCAATTGGAATATTGGCGGGATAGAAAGTGGAATATCCGCTTGTAAAGACAGTATCTCCTCTTCTAACTTTAATGTGCTGAGGTATTTCCGTAAGCTGTGCATAATAGATAGACTTATGGTCCCAGCGCAATGTTCCAAAAATATTAGACCTCCCGATTTTTGCGCTTATCGTTTGTTTGTTATTAAGAAAAGAGAGTACGTATGTATAATCGGCGCCTACGGCTCTTGTGATGCCCACAACTCCGATAGGGGTGATAACTCCCATATCTTCAGACATTCCATCCTTTGCACCCTTATCAATAATCAGGTAATTGTGCTCTGTGTTCAGACTGTTTTTAATTACTTTAGCAAGCTGATAATCATACATTACCATACTGCTGTCCAATCTTATTGTAGTGCTGTCGGTTCCTGATGATGCATTCCTGTCAATATTATGAATATTGCCTTTGAAAGAACCTTCCGCAATACTGTTCTGAATACAATTTCTGTAAAGGACATTTTGCTTTAACAGCAACGCATTTTGTTTTATCAAAGATGCATTAACATCCTTTAATCTTGTGTAATCCTTAATTGCAGTATTCCTCTCCCAGAAAAAACATTGGAAAGAGCGTATAGTCTCAAAGATCCTGTACCTCTGGACAATACCATTGTTTAGAATCATAAGCACCCCCGCCGTTTCCAAAACCACAAACAGTACAAAGCGTCCAATTGCATTATAGATCAGCGGTGGAATCTTCATTTTACTCCCGACAGATTATTATCTCATAAGATAAGGCAGTTTTGCAGGATTCTTAAGCGCTGTGCTTGTGCCTCTTGCAACTGCTCTCAACGGATCTTCTGCAACATGGAAAGGAATCTTAAGTTTATCTTCCATTCTCTTGTCCAAGCCTCTTATGAGCGCTCCGCCTCCGGTCAGGAATATTCCCTCTTTAACGATATCCGCATACAACTCCGGAGGAGTCTGCTCAAGAACCTTAACAACAGTGGTTTCCAGCTTTGCCAAAGACCTGTCCAGACAGTGTGCAATCTCCTGGCTGGAGACAGAAATCTCCACAGGATAAGCTGTCATCAAATTAGGACCTTTTGCAACAAAAGGCTCCGGAGGGTTATCCAGTTCCGGAATGGCCGCTCCAACTGCAATTTTAATTTGCTCTGCAGTAATTTCTCCAATTTTGATATTATGCTGTTGTCTTAGATATTGCTGAATATCAGATGTAAATACATCTCCTGCAACCTTTATGCTCTCTTTGCAAACAATACCGCCAAGAGAAATAACGGCGCACTCCGTGGTGCCTCCTCCTATATCTACAACCATGTGTCCGCTGGGTTCTTCTACATCCAGTCCTATTCCCAGCGCGGCCGCCATAGGCTCATAAATAATATAAACGTCTCTTCCGCCGGAATGTTCCGCAGCATCACGCACGGCCCTGATTTCCACCTCGGTACTGCCGCTAGGTATGGCAATTACAATCCTAAGGTTTGGGGTAAAAAGCGTTCTCTTATTGTTAATCATCTTAATAAAACCGCGAATCATCTGCTCCGCAGCATTGAAGTCTGCAATAACACCATCTTTTAACGGCCTGACTGTTTTGATGTTAGGGTTTGTTCTCTCATGCATCAGCCTTGCGGTGTGTCCGTATGCTATCGGTTTGCCAGTTATTTGGTCAATAGCAACAATTGACGGTTCATCAACCACTATTTTGTCATTCATAAAAATGACGGTATTGGCTGTCCCCAAATCAATTGCAAGCTCCTGTGTTAAAAAAGAAAATGCCATATCTAATGTTTAAAATGTCTTATTCCTGTCATTACCATTGCAACATTGTTATTGTTGCACCAATCTATGCTTTCATTGTCTCTTATAGAGCCGCCGGGCTGAATAACTGTTTTAATGCCTTCTGCAGCAGCTATTTGTACGCAATCCGGGAACGGAAAAAATGCGTCCGAAGACATAACCGCGCCCTGCAAATCAAAGTTGAAAGATTTAGCTTTTTGAATGGCCTGCTTAAGCGCATCCACTCTTGAGGTTTGTCCTATTCCGCTGGCCAGCAGTTGTTTCCCTTTTGCAAGTACAATTGCATTAGACTTGGAATGTTTAACGAGTTTGTTTGCAAAAATAAGGTCCGGAATCTCTGCATCTTTTGGTTTTAAGGTTGTTACGGGCTTAAGATCCTCCGGTGTCTCAACATAATTATCTCTTTCCTGCTCCAATACTCCGTTCAGCAAAGAGCGGAATTTCTTCTTTGGAAGAACGGTGCCGTTGTTTACAAGGATCACGCGATTTTTTTTAACTTCCAGTATATCAAGCGCCTCTTTAGTGTAAGAGGGAGCAATCATAACCTCAAAGAAAATTTTATTCATCTCCTCTGCAGCCGTCTTGTCAATCTCTCTGTTTGTTACAAGAATGCCGCCAAACGCCGAGACAGGATCTCCTGCAAGCGCTTTCTCCCAGGCTTTTACAAGATCCGGGTCACTTGCGCATCCGCATGCGTTAGTGTGTTTTATAATTGCAACCGTGGTCTCCGTAAAATCATTAATCAGTTCTATTGCAGACTCAATGTCCAGCAAATTGTTGTGTGAAATCTCTTTGCCGTGAATCTGTTCCGGAAGAGAATTTTTTGGACCAAAATAAATCCCCTTTTGATGAGGATTTTCTCCGTAGCGCAAGCCTCTGCTTTCCGTAATGCTCTTGTCAAATACCGGAATGTCAAAGCTTTGGTTAAAGAAATCAAAGATTGCGGTATCATAGTGAGAACTGACTTCAAAGGCTTTTGCCGCAAAAAATTCTCTCTCCTTAAGTTCCGTTTTTGCTCCTTTCTCTTTGAGAATCTGCAAAAACGGGCCGTAAGATTCTTTAGAAGGAATGATTACAACATCATTATAATTTTTGGCAGCGGCCCTTATAAGAGAAATGCCGCCAATATCTATTTTCTCAATAATATCTTGATGATCAGCTCCTTTTGCTACCGTCTCCTCAAAAGGATACAGGTCCACAATTACAAGGTCTATCGGGAGTATGGAGAACTTGCTAAAATCACTTTTGTCCTCTTCATTATCCCTTCTGCCCAGAATGCCGCCAAATACTTTGGGATGCAGGGTTTTAACTCTGCCTCCGAGAATAGACGGATATCCTGTCATGTCTTCAACTTTAGAAACGGGAATACCGTTTTTGCTTAAAAAATCACCTGTTCCCCCCGTGGAGAGAATTTCCACTCCGTTTTTTAGTAACTCTTTGGATATCTCCAATATACCGTCTTTTGAGTATACGGAAATAAGAGCTCTTTTAATTTCTTTCACTTTGTCTTTATTTCTATAAAATATACCGCGTAAAGTTAAAAAATATAGCGTAAAAATTGATACTTTTGCAAAGATACATTTCCAATATGTCAATTCAAAGCAAATATTACGCAATAATTACAGCCGGCGGGAGCGGCACAAGAATGGGTTCCATGGTTCCAAAACAATTCTTGGAGCTTGCCGGTAAACCCATATTGTTTAGGACTTTAGAGTTATTTACCAAT
>DAIRSJ010000008.1:6734-11698 GCA_036804445.1 Candidatus Egerieousia sp. | reverse complement strand
TGGATTATGATTTTTCTGAAAAATATGCCGGAATAATTCCCGTTCTTCCGATGGTAGATTCCATGAGAGAAAAAATTCTTGATTCGGAGGGTGAAATGACCGGCAGCCGTCCAGTGCCGAGGGAGAATTATTTTGTTGTTCAAACTCCGCAGGTTTTTGATTCCACGCGTCTTAAAAAGGCATATAAAAAACCGTACTCTCCAACTTTCACAGATGATGCTACGGTTATAGAGAGTGCGGGCTATTCTGTTGACACTTGTGAGGGGAGCAGATTGAATTTAAAAATCACTACCCCTGAAGATTTAAAAGAGGCTAACATAATTTACGCCTCTTTATAGACTATCTTTTCTTAGCTCCTTTTGCTTTTTGTTTTCCGTGATATCCCTGAGCTTCCGGATAATCTTTAACCCAAACCTGACGTTCAATTGCCTGGTCCAGAGATACAAGCGTTTCAGTATCCTGTACGCTTGGAATATTTTGAATAGTATTAATCAGAATGTCCAAAAGATGGTCATGATTAAAACAATACATTTTCAAAAGCAAAGTATGTCTTCCGGTAACAAAATGACATTCAACTATTTCCGGGATTTTTTTAAGAGCCTCAATTACTTCCGGATACTTGTTTACAGGTGAAAGATTCACCTCTACAAACGCGCAAACATTTAGTCCGAGCGTTGAAGGCTTTACAAGAAGACGGGAACCGGTAATGATTCCCAATGATTCCATCTTCTTAACTCTCTGATGAATAGCTGCACCGGAAACTCCGCAATCGCGAGCGATTTCCAGGAAAGGCATTCTGGCGTTCTTTACAAGAGAAGAGAGGATTTTCTGGTCTGTGTCGTCGATTTGATATTTTGGCATATTTATAAAATTTAACTGTTTTTGCTCACTGTTTTGAACAAAAATAGTAAAAAATTTTATAAAATATTACTTTTTCTGTAATAAAATAGCCATCTGATAGGAATATTGCCTGCGCAGGCGGAATTATAATCACTCTGAGTACAAGGTATAAGCAATTGACTTTTTGTGCTCTCGACAGGAATCTCCATCCACCATCTGCCTGTGTTTAAGCTGGTTATAAAAGAGATTGCATCGCTGCCTCCGCCCATGTCAACTATCTTACGCATGAATTGCATTGCAAGTTTGCCCTTTGAAATAGAAATCATGGGATCTTCTTTCAAATTAGAAGCAATACCGTCAAAAATATGCCAGACAACTTGGGATGCAAGAGCGTCACATATATGCTTTCTGCTCTTTTCCAGAGAGATACCAAATAGAAATATTGCTTTTAATTTCTGGGAGAAAGCAGCGTACCTAACAATCTGACATATTTCATTGCTCATGAATCCGTTTGGATTTCCTTTCTCTTCAGACCACGGATAGTCTGCATATTTTACGGAATGCATATCAATAAAAATGTATTGTGCATCTCTCAGAAGCGGCTCGCATTGAGTCATATCATCTCTTATCTCTCCAAGGTGGAGCGTCTCAAAGCCGCTGTCATTCAAAAAGATATCTATTCCGGGATTGAACAAATATCTCTGTACTCCAAGCAGCGCAAAACTCTTTAGGTTTTTATTTGTAAGCAGAGGAAAAGTATCCTCCGGGTTTGCAAGAAAGTCTCCAGATGATATAAGTGCGGCCGTAAAAGGTTTACCGCCGATGATCCCTTTCAAAGAGGGGATCTGTTCTCCGCAAAGAACAACTGTCGGGAGCTTGGATTTTAAATTTTTTTTAAGCGTGGCGGAGAAATTTTTCTCATCCGGGGCGCTAATTAGTTTTGCGGCGGAACGTACGTTTTTTTCTGCATACAGTTCTTTGTAACCGCTTATTACTGAATCTAATTTGCCTTTTGCCATAGATCGGGAATATATTCCTTATAATTATTTTTTGCCTCTTCTCTTACCGGTGGGTTCGGAATTTTTAATGATATTCTGACAATCTTCCAGTGTAAGTTCTTCCGCCTTCTTTGCGTTCTTTCCCTTTGGAATTTTATAGTTGTCTTTGCCGCATTTTATATACGGGCCAAATCTTCCGTTAAGAACGTGGATGTCCTCTTTTTCAAAAACTCTTATGACTTTGTTAGCTTCTTTTTGAATGTGATCTTCTATCAAAGTGCAGGCCTCATCCTCTGTAATTGTGTAAGGATCATATAGTTTGCCAAGAGAGACAAATTTGTTGTCATACTTTATATACGGGCCAAATCTTCCAATTGCGGCGGTGACGGTTTTATCTTTCCATTTGCCGACTTCTCTTGGAAGGTCAAATAATTTAAGCGCCTCTTCCAGAGTGAGCGTCTCTATTGATTGACCTTTTCTAAGACTGGAGAATTCTTTTTTAGGATCATCATTATTTCCTTTTTGAACGACCGGTCCAAATTTTCCAAGTCTCACAATTATCTCTTTTCCGGTTGCGGGGTCTTTGCCCAGAGAACGCTGTGCATTTACGTGTCCCTTTTCCTCTATTGATGCTTCCACTTTTTTGTGGAAAGGCCCGTAGAAGCTCTTAATCAGATTGTTCCAAACAAGTTTTCCGGCTGCAACTTTATCAAAATCATCCTCAATTTTTGCCGTAAAACCGTAGTCCATGATAGATGTAAAATACTTCTCCAGAAAATCCGTCACAAGAATTCCGATGTCCTCAGGGAACAATTTGTTTTTCTCTGCGCCTGTCTTCTCAGTCAAAGTTGTTTTCTCAACTTTTCCTCCCGACAGTGTCATCTTTTCATAATTTCTCTCCACACCGTCTCTCTCCTCCTTTACTATATAGCCTCTTGCCATGATTGTTGTAATGGTTGGGGCGTATGTGGAAGGACGGCCAATCTCCAGCTCCTCCATTTTCTTTACCAGTGATGCTTCTGAATATCTCGGAGGTTTTTGCGTAAATCTTTGGGTTGCAGAGATTTCCAGGACATCCATTGATTCTCTGTCGGGAATATTAGGGATAAGCTGATTTTCCGACTCGTCATCTTGCTCATCATCTTTCCCCTCCAGATATAATTTTAAAAATCCGTCAAATAAAATCTGCTCTCCCTCGCTCGTGAATTTCTCGGAAATTTTATCTCCCCCGATTGTGATGACGGTCTTCTCCAATTCCGCGTCTGCCATTTGAGAAGCAACCGCACGTTTCCATATTAAGGAGTATAATCTTTTCTCTTGTGCCGTTCCCTCTATTGTCATATTGGAGGCATAGGTAGGGCGAATTGCCTCATGAGCCTCTTGTGCCCCCTTGCTCTTTGTTTTGTATTGTCTTGTCTTTGAATACTGAGCTCCGTAATTCTCTGTTATAGCCTGCTTTATGGTAGTTAATGCAAGTGTGGACAAATTTGTGGAGTCTGTACGCATGTAGGTTATAAGTCCGCTCTCATAAAGTTTTTGAGCAATCCTCATTGTTTGAGCAACGGAAAAACCGCACTTGCGTCCCGCCTCTTGCTGAAGAGCGGACGTGGTAAACGGAGGTGCTGGTGTTCTGGATATTTTTTTCTTCTCTGTTCCTTCTACTATAAAGTTGCAACCGTTACACTTATTTAAAAACGCTTCAGCTTCCGCAGATGAATTGAATTTAGAATTCAGCGTTGCGTCAAGTTTTATCTTGTCGTTTAACGTTGCCGGATGAAATACGCCGGTAACTTTATAAAAGGTATCTGCCGTAAAGGCTTGAATTTCACGCTCTCTGTCTACAATTAATTTTACCGCAACGGATTGTACTCTTCCGGCGGAAAGTTTTGGGGCAACCTTTTTCCACAAAATCGGAGAAAGTTCAAAGCCGACCAGACGGTCCAGAACTCTGCGTGCCTGCTGAGCCATAACCAAATCCATATCAACCTTGCGCGGATTTTGGATTGCATTCAGAATAGCACTCTTTGTGATTTCATGAAATACTATTCTTTTAGTGTTCTCATCTTTAAGATCCAGATTGTTCTGGAGATGCCATGCTATTGCCTCCCCCTCACGGTCTTCATCCGATGCAAGCCATACTGTTTTTGCTTTCTTTGCCAGAGCCTTTAGTTCAGAGACAACTTTTTTCTTGTCTGCGGAAACTTCATACTTTGGTTCAAAGCCGTGTTCAATGTCAATTCCCAGATTTTTTTTTGCAAGATCACAGATATGGCCAAAGCTGGATTTGACAGTGTATTCTTTGCCTAAAAATTTTTCTATAGTCTTTGCCTTAGCAGGTGACTCGACTATAATAAGATTCTCTCCCATAATGCTTAAACCCCCTCTTTTTACTTTTTAATGGGCTGCAAAGTAAGTCATAAACTACTGTAAAATGCAAATTTTTATTTGTATTTTTGCTTTTGTTAAAAGCGGGAAAATGGAAATAAAAGACAGGAAGAAATTTCTTAAATGGTTGTGGCTCATAGTTTTTAGCCCTATTATCCTTGTGCTGACGGCTTTAATGCTTGTTTGGATTTTTGCAGATATACCATCTTTTGAGGAGTTGGAGGATCCGCAGAGCAATCTTGCAACGCAAATCTTATCGGAAGACGGAACACTTTTGACTACTTTCCATGTAGAAAATCGTTCATATACTACGTTTGATGATTTATCGGAAGGTCTAAAAGATGCGGTGGTTGCAACAGAGGACGTAAGATTTTACAAACACAGCGGAGTGGATATGCGCAGCCTGTTCAGGGTTGCCGTAAAGAGTCTGGTTCTTGGAAACACCAGAGGCGGCGGAGGCGGAAGTACATTAAGTCAGCAGCTTGCAAAGACCTTGTTTCCAAGGGAGGAGGTCAAGTCCCATTTCCCCGGCGCCAAGTTTTTTGTTTTGGGCGTTAATAAATTTAGAGAGTGGATTACAGCGGTTAAGCTGGAGAGGAACTATACAAAAGAGGAAATTCTAAGCATGTACATGAATGCCGTTTTCTTTGGCAGCAATGCTTATGGTATTCAAAGCGCCGCCCGTACTTTCTTTGGGAAACTTCCAAAAGATTTGACCATAGAGGAGAGCGCGCTGCTTGT
>DAIRSJ010000008.1:0-6634 GCA_036804445.1 Candidatus Egerieousia sp. | reverse complement strand
GAAGATCCGCTTTACGGCTGGCTTAACAAAAACTTTAAGACAAACGGAGATAAGTATAATCTGGATCGCGACGGTTTAAAAATTTATACGCCTATAAATGCAAAAATGCAGCAATATGCAGAAGAGGCTGTCGCCGAGTATTTAAAGCAACTGCAATCTACATTCCGCAGAGATGTCAGATATACGCAGCATCCTCCTTTTGCTAACGGAACGGACGCTGCAACCATAGAGACACTTATGAGACAGGCACGTCATTGGAGTGACCGTTATAAGAATATGAGGCAGGCGGGAGAGAGTGATGCGGAGATAGAAAGGGCGTTTAACACAAAGACGGATATGCGCGTATTCTCTTGGAATAAAAAGGGTTATGCGGATACGCTTATGACACCTAATGACTCCATTAAATATTATAAGTCTTTCCTGCGTGCGGGACTTATGGCCATAGAGCCTGAGACCGGATATGTAAGAGCTTACGTTGGCGGAGAGAACTATAGATATTTTAAGTATGATCAGGTAATGCAGGGGCAAAGGCAAGTTGGTTCCACATTCAAGCCGTTTCTTTATACTCTTGCAATGCAGGAGGGATTTACCCCTTGTGATAAAGTTGTCAATGTGCCCCAGTCCTTTGTTGTATCCGGCGGAAATGTCTGGACACCAAGAAGTCAGGAGGGCGGTCAGTGGATTGGAAAGACTGTGACTTTAAAGTGGGGATTACAGAAGAGCAGTGATAATATTTCCGCCTATCTGATGAAGCAATTCGGTCCCGAGCCGCTTGTTGCAATGGCGCACAATCTTGGAATAAAATGTTATTTGAATCCAGTTTATTCTTTGTGTGTCGGTTCTGCAGATGTTCCTGTTTATCAGATGGTAAGCGCATTTAACGTTTATCCGAGCAAAGGTGTTTATGTAGATCCGCAATTTGTAATAAGGATAGAGGATAAAAACGGTGCCGTGCTTGCCAGATTCCAAAGCAAAAAGAGAGAGGCTATTTCCGCAAAGACAGCGTATTTGATGGTAAATATGATGCAGAATGTTGTTGATCACGGAACCGCTGCAAGGTTAAGGTCTTACATAAGCGGCGGACAATTTGGAGGCAAGACCGGAACAACAAATGATAACGCAGACGGATGGTTTATAGGCTATGCGCCAAGATTGACTGCCGGTGTTTGGGTTGGTGCGGAGGACAGGCAAGTTCATTTTACAAGCATGGTAAACGGAAGCGGTACAAATATGGCGCTTCCTATCTGGGGAATCTTTATGAAAAAGGTGCTGGCGGACGGGAAACTCGGAGTTACTATCAATGATAAGTTTGCCGTGCCGCAAGATTTTGATGTGGATATGAATTGTCCTAATCCTGTGGCAGATACGGGCACCGGAGAGGGAGAGACCGGAGAGGGAGAAACAGAAGCCCAGGATGAATTCATACAAGAAAATTAATCTGCGGAACAGATGATTTTCATTAATGCCGGTGATTTATTAAACGATTGATTAATAACAGGAGAGTTTGATTATGGGTGGTAAGCAGAATATTGCTCTGATTTGCGGCGGAGATTCTTCAGAATGCGAAGTATCCGTACAGAGTGCAATAAATGTGTCAAAATTCATTGATGCAGAGAAGTTTCAGACGTATCTTATCTTTCTAAGAGGTACAAGCTGGCAGCTTATTCTGCCTCCCGACGGAGAGGAAATAGATTTGGATTTGGTAATGGGAAGGGGCACCCGCAATCAGGGGACCTGCTGCAAAGAGATAAGGACTTGCAGTAAAGAGATAAACAAAACAGACTTTTCCGTGCTTTGCAGCCAAGGTTTTGTGAAGTTTGACAAGGCGTTCATAATGATACACGGCACGCCGGGGGAAAACGGTCTGCTTCAGGGGTATCTGGAGATGATGCATGTTCCTTTCACCACTTGTTCCGCCTTTGTTTCTGCAATTACATTTGATAAACATTCTTGCAAAAGATTTCTGGATTATGCCGGTGTAAAGATGGCAAAGGATGTTTATATCAGAAAGGATGTTCCTTACTCTACAAGAGATATCATAAGACAGATTGGTCTTCCGATGTTTGTAAAGCCGACCGTTGGCGGCAGCAGCTTTGGTGTTACCAAAGTCAAAAAAGAGGAAGATCTGGAAGGGGCTATAAATCATGCTTTTACTGAATGCGATACCGTGATTGCGGAGGCTGCGGTTGACGGGAGAGAAGTCACAAACGGTATTTATAAAATGCATGGCGCAATTCATAAACTGCCTGTTACGGAGATTGTTACAAAGAGGGAGTACTTTGACTATGAGGCCAAATATCTTGGAGAATCGGAAGAGATTTGCCCTGCACGGCTCTCTCCGGAACTGACCGCAAAAGTTCAAAATTTAAGTGAGAGGATTTACACTTATATGGGTTGCAGCGGAATTGTGAGAATGGATTATATCATTCACGGGAATGATGTTTATTTCCTGGAAGTCAACACTATACCCGGGATGACAAAAATGAGTCTTGTTCCAAAACAGCTTGCAGTTGCGGGCATTGAACTTAAAGATTTTCTGACAGA
Source organism: Candidatus Egerieousia sp. (assembly GCA_036804445.1). Lineage (GTDB taxonomy): Bacteria > Bacteroidota > Bacteroidia > Bacteroidales > UBA932 > Egerieousia. The sequence goes on along the minus strand of DAIRSJ010000008.1, from coordinate 4,090 downwards.
CATGCTTGAGAATATTTGATTTAACGCTCAATACTTATAACTACCGGCCGATACTTAATAATTTATCCTGTGACAATTAAAGAATTCATAGATTTTGGAGTTGAAAAACTCTCCTCCCTTTATTCAAAAGAGGAGTCTGTTTCTTTATGTAACAGGTTATTGGTTGGTATGTCGGGTTATAAAGATTATGCTTATATCTCAGATCCCGACAGAGAAATTTTAGTGATAAATAAAGAATCTGTCGAGACAAAAAAGGATGAATTGTTCTCCGAGTCAATGGTTAGAGATGCGGTGCTTAGGATGGCAAAAGGAGAGCCTGTGCAGTATGTGCTTGGTTATGAGATGTTTTGCGGGCACAGGTTTAATGTCGGGCCCGGAGTTTTGATTCCCCGTCCGGAAACCGAAGCAATGGTAAGTTTAATTACTCTGAGCAACAGTTCCAGAAAGCCTTATGAGATTTTGGATATTTGTACGGGCAGCGGGTGTATTGCATGGAGTCTGTGGAGTAATTTTCCGCGCTCTTACGTTTACGGTTGTGATAATTCCGATACGGCTCTGGAATATGCCAGAAATCAGAAGATTGAGCGGAGAGAACCGGATCTTGCTGGCGGAATGCCGGAACATATAGATTCCGTGATTGACGGAGTAAAAGCGGATCAACCGGCTCCTGATTTTTTTAAATGTGATATACTTTCTCCGGAGGCATTGTCCATGTTTGGCGGAAGGAAATTTGATATCATTGCAAGCAATCCTCCTTACGTTATGGAGAGAGAGAAAAAATATATGCGGCCTAATGTTCTTAATTATGAACCGGCGGAGGCTTTATTTGTTTCCGATAATAATCCGCTTGTGTTTTACAGAAAAATTTCCCAACTTGCCTTTGATATGTTAAATCGTAACGGAAGGATATATTTTGAGATTAATGAAATGTTCGGGGAACAAGTAGCCTCTCTGATGGGTGAAATGGGATTCTCTGAGCCTCAGATAGTTACGGACATCAATAATAGACCCCGTATTGTTAGGGCTCTAAGGTGGTGATGGCTCCCGCCACGCCAATATATTCCGAATTGTAACCAATTCTTCACAATTTTTATTTTGAAGAGTCCCTTATGGGAAAAACAGCCATCCTCTTGTGCATACAGGGGGGTGTTATCAGTACATTTTTATCAACCTTAATTATATTATAAAATGAAAGTAACCAAAAAATTCACACTCCCGGAAAGTGAGATTCCGACGCAATGGTATAACATTGTAGCGGACATGCCTAACAAACCACAACCTTTGCTGCATCCCGGCACCCGCAAACCCATAAAAGCGGAAGATATGGAGGGCTTATTTGCAAAAGAGCTTGCAAAACAGGAATTTTCAACCGAGAGGTGGCATGAAATCCCGGAGGATGTGAGGACTTTGTATAAAATATATAGACCCTCTCCGCTTGTACGTGCTTCCGGTTTAGAGAAAGCGCTTAATACGCCTGCAAAGATTTATTTTAAAAATGAAAGCGTCAGCCCCGTTGGCTCTCATAAGCTTAACACCGCAATTGCACAGTGCTATTATAATGCGGAACAGGGGATTACACATTTAACAACAGAAACCGGAGCGGGCCAATGGGGTTCTGCAATGGCCGTTGCGGCAAGGCATTTTAAAGTCGGACTGGATGTGTTTATGGTTAAAAACAGTTATAACACAAAGCCTTACAGAAAGATAGTAATGCGTACATACGGGGCAAACGTACATGCGGTTCCGTCACCGGATACTGAATACGGTCGCGCGGTTCTTGCCAAAGACCCGACATGCCTTGGCAGCCTGGGCATGGCCATTTCAGAAGCTGTCGAGATGGCGGTGAATAGTGATAATGCCAGATATACGCTGGGGAGCGTGCTTAACCATGTGCTTTTGCATCAGACGGTTATAGGCCTTGAGGCGGAAAAGCAGATGGAGATGACGGGCGATTATCCCGATAAAGTTATTGCATGCTTTGGCGGCGGCTCAAATTTCTCCGGCATCTCATTTCCGTTTTTGAGACACAATTTTCTTGACGGGAAAAAGACACGTTTTATGGCGGCGGAACCTGCAGCATGTCCAAAGCTTAGTTGCGGTAAATTTGATTATGACTTTGGAGACACAGAAGGTCTTACTCCGCTTATTCCAATGTACACTTTGGGACATGATTTTCAGCCGGCGCAAATACATGCCGCAGGTCTTAGGTATCATGGCGGCGGTCAGATAGTCAGTCAGTTAAAGAAAGACGGCCTGATTGAATCCTATCCGATAGATCAGAAGGAAACATTTGCCGCCGGCATTACATTTGCCCAGTCGGAAGGTATCATCCCGGCACCCGAATCTACACATGCAATTGCACTTGTAATCCGTGAGGCACTTAAGGATAAAGCAGAAGGAAGAGATGAAACAATTCTGTTCAATCTTTCCGGTCACGGTTTGCTGGACATGGCTGCCTATGAGCAATATATGGACGGAAAGTTTTAAACTCCCGACAGATTATTTTTTAAAAGGCCCGTTTCTCGCGGGCCTTTTTTGCAGTTGGAACAGTAATTAATACGCTGAGCGACTGCAGACTAATGCGCTATCCAAGCATCCACTTCCACACCGGCAGAACGTGAATTGTTTTACCGGAGTTTGTTATAGTTTTTTCTTCACTAATTGTAAGGATAGTTCCTTCTTTAAGTTTGTAAGTTACGAGTGCCTCCATCAGACCCTTCATTTCTCTAGATTCTGTCTCTTTGTTTTCTAGTGATACGCAAACTTGAATTGCATTACATATGTTGTGTCCGTGGCGACATAAAAAATCACACTCAGATTTACCGGAATAGTAATAAATATCCTCCCCTCTCCTCATAAGTTCCACGCATACTGCATTTTCCAACATGCTACCTAAGTTGTCGGATGCATTAAAACCTATCTTATTTATTATTGCATTATCAATAAAATATATTTTTTTAGGACTTCTCATTTGGGTGCCGACAGAACTATCGTATTTAGTAAGTTGTTTAACAAAATATGTATCTTCAATAAAACCAAGATAACTTTTAACAGTATCCGGGTTTTTAACACCTATTAGTTTTGCAATGGAGTTATATGTGTAACGGTGAGCCGCATTACTTGCCAGATATAACATCAGTTCTCTTATCTGTGCTTCATTTGTTAAGCCATTGCGTACAATTATATCCCTGAAAACTACATCATTATAAAGAGAGGAAAGATAGTTGTCATTTTCATAAATAATATATTGCGGGAATCCTCCTTGTTGCAAGTATTTTTTAAATTCTGTTATAACCTTTGCACGTCCTGCGGTTGTGTGCAAAAATGATTTTGCAAAAGAGATTTTTTTTAACCTAAGGAATTCTGAAAAAGAGAAAGGAAATAATTCTTTAGTAACATGTCTGCCGGTTAGAAAAGTTCCAAGTTCTCGGCTCAACATCTTTGCATTTGAACCTGTTACAAATACTTTACAGCCTTGAGCATATAATCTGCTTGCAAAGCGCTCCCATCCTTTAACATTTTGAATCTCATCAAAGTAGTAAGTTTTTTGTTCACCGAATTCTTCTATAAAAACCTCACAGAGTTCTTGAAAATTTTCAACTTTAAAATTTATAAGACGCTCATCATCAAAATTTAAAAAAAAATCTTTTTGCTTTTGATTTTTCCGGATTTGCTGCATAAGGGTTGATTTACCGCATCTCCTCACGCCGGTTATAACCAAAATATCAGGCGATTGTACAAGTTTATCGTCAATGTCTCTTGGAATTATATTTTTTATTCCTGTTGACCTTTGCTCATAGATTATTTGACGCAATAATTCTTTCATATTCATTTCATTTTTTGGATATAACGGCAAATATTGCCAAGCTGTTCCTTATCGCAAATATAATAATCTTTTCATTCCAAATGAAATAAAATCATAAAACTTTTCATTTCAAATGAAAAGATATTTTTCTCGACAGATTTTTCAAGCCGCATGCTCGCGCGTCCTCAAGTAACAAGCGGTTAACATTAGATATAGATGCTTACATTTATTCAAGTTTACAGCTTGAACAACAAATAAATAACTCCCGCAAATCATTGAATTTGC
>DAIRSJ010000007.1:30530-41914 GCA_036804445.1 Candidatus Egerieousia sp. | reverse complement strand
GAAAATAAAGTTAATGTTATTAACGAGTTTTCTAACGTAATTGCTACTTCTCAAGATGCGGTGGAAAGGGAGACGTGTGCAAGGCAGCTAGAAGCTAAAACATCCGAGATAAAGTTGCTTGTTTCTGATTTGAAGTATATTATAAAGATTACAACCGGTATGGATGAGGGTGTTGCCGGCCCTGTTGATGTGGATGAATTGTTACGTCAGACTGTTCAGGTTAAACAATCCTTGTTGTGCGGAGATAAGATTGTCCTGAAATATATGGGCGGGTATGGTAAGCCATTTGTAATCAGTACAGTAGCGGCATATTTGACAAAAATAGTCAATAATCTTCTGACAAACTCTATCAAACGTACGGATGAAGGGTTAATTAATGTCGGCTTTAAAATAAAGGGGTGTGATTCTCTCTATTTTTACGTAGAAGATACCGGCAGGAGCATACCGAAAGATAAGCTAACGGCTATATTTGAACATTTTGTTAGATTTGACGGTGATGTGACGGGGACAGGATTGGAACTTACCATTTGCAAGATTTTGGTTAAAGGCTTTGGTGGAGAGATTGGAGCTGAATCGGAATTTGGCAAGGGCTCTAAGTTTTGGTTTACAATACCTTATGAGGCATCTGATAAGACAAGTGCCGCTATTATGGAACCCGAGCCGGATGTGTCGGAGGTAAAAGAGGTAAAATTGGAGGAAAAGCCAAAAATTTTGATTGCAGAGGATGATTCAGCAAACTATTTTTTGTTTGAATCTATCCTTAAAAATAACTATTCTCTGGTACGTGCCAAGAATGGGGCGGAGGCCTTGGGTGTGTTTAAAAAAGAGACTCCCGCACTTGTCATAATGGATGTTAAGATGCCCGTAATGGATGGTTTACAGGCAACTGCAGAGATTAGAAAAATTGATAAAACAACTCCTATTGTGGCCGCAACAGCTTACGCGCTGCCGGAAGTCGAGGAGAGATTATATGCTGCGGGAGTCAATGGCTATCTTGTTAAGCCGCTGAGTCCTAATGATTTAAAAAATAAAATCCACGAGATGCTAAACTGCGGCAAAGAGAATAATTAGAGAGAAAATATGGATAATAAAGACTATAATACTCAGAGAGAGAAGTTGATAATGCCCGAATATGGAAGGCATGTCCAGGATATGATTAATTATGTTGTAAACATTCCTGACAAGAAAAAAAGAGATGAGCAGATCCAGGCTGTTGTAGCTGTGATGGGGACTTTAAATCCGCAGCTTAGAGACATTGTGGATTTCAGACATAAGCTTTGGGATCATGTCCAAATTATTTCTGATTTTAAGATTGACATTGATTCTCCGTATCCGATTCCTACAAGAGAAACAATTGCAACAAAGCCGAGTCAGATACCTCTGCAGAAGAAGCCTATAAGATCGGCATGTTATGGACGTAACATTCAGAATATGATTGATCTAATTGCCTCCCGTCCAGATGATGATGTTAAGAAATATATGATAAAAGTGATTGCTTCCTATATGAAGCAACAATATCTTATATGGAATAAAGACTCTGTCTCGGAGGAGACAATTTATGAAGACATTCATACGCTGTCGGGAGGAAAAATAACTGTACCGTCTGATATCCACATTGGTATGGGACAGGTTGATACTAATGCGCGCAATCCCAGAAGCGGGAATAATCAGAATAATAACAATAGAAATTCCGGCTCCCACAATAAAAAAGGAAAGCAGGGGGGTAAAAAGTGGAAGAAAAACAACCAGCAGTAAATGAGATTAAGTAAGAAAAAGAGAGAGGAAGAGGAGATAAAGCAGGAGCTTGCGGTACCTCAAAAAAAAGATGGTATTTATCTTATATGCGGGCTAATCTCCTTGGCAATAGCTGTTTATACGCTTATTGCTATAATTTCATATATTTTCACTTGGGCGCAGGATCAGAGCACATTCTCAAATGATGATGTGTTTAATTCATTGATTGATGTGGAGAACGGAGGGGGAAGAATAGGACTTTATTGGGCAAATTTTTTGGTTTCTAAATTGTTTGGACTTGGGGCATTTATAATACCGTTTTTCTTCTTTGGAGTTGCGCTGTTCTGCCTTAAGATTAAGAAAGTCAAGGTTGTAAGATTGTTCTTTGTGACAATTTTCGGCTGTATCCTTATATCGGTCGTATTTTCATTTATTTTCTCTTTCACAGGAATTGACAGATGGTTTGGTACCGGAGCTGGAGGTTCGTATGGATATTATATCAACAATTGGCTTAAGTCAATGGTTGGAGTACCCGGAACATCCGTTATATTAATTATTGCTACAATTGGCTGGTTGATAACCATTAATAGAAGCTATATCAAACGCATCGGAGATAAAATTTCTGATGTGGGGACCAAGGTGGTGGATACCGCCAAGGCTCCTTTTGAGAGTAATCCCGACGGTTCTGAACAGTCTGAAGAAGAGAGCGGAGATGGCGGGGACGCTGATGCTGAAGAAGATACTGATAATGGAGAGGCGGATGAATTTGAAAGCGAGGAGGCGGAAACGGAAGATGCTGCTTCTTTGGGAGTAAAGGCGAACGGAGGAAGACAGGAGCCTGAAATCAGCCTTGTGGATAATACCGTTAAGCCTGCTGTTTCTTTTGCTGCGGCTTCAGCAAATGAAATAATTGAAAAACAGAGTATTCCGGAGCCTGATGTTAATGAGCCGGATAATGTTGAGATGGAGGTTACAGGCGGCAATGGTGCCGGGCTTACAGGACGCTACTCAGAAGAAGAGCTTAAAACTTTGTTTGACCCGCGGCTGGAACTTCCCAGATATAAGGCTCCTTCACTTGATTTGCTGGAGAGTTATAGAGACAAGTGGTATGAAGTTTCCAAGGATGAATTGGAGAGAAATAAGAGGCAGATTGTGAATACTCTATCCAATTATAAGATTGGAATTACAAAAATTTCCGTGCGCATAGGGCCGACGGTTACTCTTTATGAGATAGTTCCGGCGCCGGGCGTGAGGGTATCTCAAATTAAGAAACTGGAGGAAGATATTCAGCTTTCTCTTGCTGCGCACGGAGTGAGAGTTGTTACTTTGCCGGGCACTAATGCCGTTGGAATAGAGGTGGCAAATGAGAAACCAAGCATTGTTTCCATGCTCTCCTGTTTGGAGTTTTTGCTGGCTCAAAGAAAGATTGAAGAGACAAAGGAGGCAAGATATGAATTGCCTGTCGCGATAGGTAAAACTATTAAAAATGAGGTATATACGTTTGACCTTACCAAGATGCCCCACCTCCTTATTGCAGGCGCAACGGGTCAGGGAAAGTCTGTAGGACTGAATGCTCTGATTGCTTCAATTTTGTACACAAAGCATCCTTCAGAAGTTAAGTTTGTGCTTGTGGATCCAAAGAGAGTAGAACTTTCTCTCTATTCAAAGCTAGAGAAGTTTTTTCTGGCCAAGCTTCCGGATTCCGATGACGCTGTTATAACAGACACAAAGAAAGTTGTTTATACGTTACGTTCTTTGTGCTCAGAGATGGACAGCCGTTATGAACTTTTGCAAAAAGCCGGAGTTAGAAACATAAAAGAGTATAATGAAAAGTTCTTGCAGAGGAGGCTTAATCCTTTAAAGGGACACAGATATCTTCCTTATATAGTTGTTGTTATAGATGAGTACGGAGATTTGCTGCTGACTGCAGGCAAGGATATAGAGATTCCTCTTACCAGACTTGCCCAACTTGCGCGTGCTACCGGAATTCATTTGGTCATTGCAACTCAAAGACCTACAACAACTATTATCACCGGCAATATAAAGGCAAACTTTCCTGCCAGAATTGCTTTTATGGTTCGCTCATCAATTGATTCCAGGACTATATTGGATGAAACGGGTGCCAATCAGTTGATTGGACGCGGTGATATGTTGTTTGCAACAGGCAGCGACGTAGTCAGAATTCAGTGTGCTCTTATAGATACAAAAGAGGTTGAGAAAGTTGTGAACTTTATTTCCGGCCAGGTAGGATACGCAAGTGCCCTGTATTTGCCTGAAGTTAGGGAAGATGATGATGACAGCGGACAGGCATCGGTTCAGGTAGGCGAGACGGATTTGAGAAAGAGAGATGAACTTTTTGATGACACTGCAAGATTGATGGTGATAAGCGGCCAGGCTTCCGCCTCTCTGATTCAGAGGAAAATGAATCTCGGATACAACAGAGCCTCAAAACTAATAGACCAGTTGGAAAAGGCGGGCATTGTCGGTCCTTCAGACGGCAGCAAGCCCAGACAAGTTTTGGTACCGGATTTGATATCACTGGATGATAAACTGGAAGAGATAAAAAAAGAGTACAGTTAATGACGCTCTTTATTAAAAAATGAGAAATATTATTAAAACTTTCATATTTGCAGCGCTCACAATAGGCGCTGCAATTGTCTATTCTCCTGCTGTTTGTGCAAAGGATAAAAGCGGTTCTAAGATTGCTGCGGATGCTGCGGCATTTGTTAGAAGTTCCAGGAAAATTGAGTTTACAATAGAGGGCAAACTTGGCAAAAACAGTTACTCTCACAAAGGCTGGCTTATAGCAAATGACAAGAAATGTTATTTGGATATCGGCGGTTTTGCAAAGTATGACTATGAGGGTTCTGTTCTGACTACGCACAATGTAAAATCGGGAGAATACTATATTCAAAAGCTTAACTCTAATGATGAGGATCCTGCGTCAAATCCCTTTGCCATTTTTATTAATAAGCATTCCGGTATGTTTTCCGGTCCGGTGCAGGCAAAAACTTCCGACGGAGAACTTGCCGTAATGGTTAGGATGTCACTGCCGGGGAATAAATTCTGCAAGTACATAAACATTTATGTGACAGGTAGTGGCAGTAATACGGTCTTAAAAGAAATTGTCATCTTCTCAAAAAAGGGGGAGAAGGTTATAACTACTGTTACCAATTATTCAGCTCCCGACAGTTCACTTCTCGGAAGAGTCTCTGTCACTCCGCGCAAGGGTTCCAAAACAATAGATTTGCGCTAAATTATCTCTGCTGCCCTAAATATCTCTGCTATAGATGCATAGGAGTTCTCCATGCATTCTTTGATTTTGCTTTTCTTAATCCATCTGCACTCGGTTATCTCCTCTCCAGTTTGAGGAACCGGCACCGATGAACCACTGTAAGTCATTGCATACCAACTGGTATGTTTGATAATAAATTTTTTCTCCAGGTGATAAGTATGATGGGTAATGCACAAAAGATTGCCGCGCTTCGCCTTGATTCCGGTCTCTTCCTCAACCTCTCTTGTTGCCGTTTTCTTAATATCTTCTCCTTTTTCCTGCCACCCTTTTGGAAGGTCCCATACGCCGCGTCTGAATATCATCAGATACTCTCCTTTCTTGTTGGTTACAAGGCCTCCTGCGGCGTTTACATGAGTCATTTTTGAGAAAACTTTGTCATATGTTTTCTCTTCCATTTTAGGCTCTGTCGGGATAATAAAATGATTGAATTTTTCATTTTTGTCCATGAGCTTTGGAATTGTAGAAAGATTATAATTGTCTGCAGGATGGAACAATACGGCGTTTATATCATTTGTCGCCTTTTCTCCCTGAGCGCAAATTGTTAAAATTCTATTATTGAAGAAGATATTGTACATGAGCATTAAGCCTTTAAACTCTTTTTGTTATATTTGTGCAAAGATAATTGTAATTAGAATAATATGGAAAACGTAGAAAAGATCATAGCTAAGCAGCTGCTTGGAATTAAGGCTGTGAAATTGGATGTTGAGCACCCTTTTACGTGGGCGTCAGGATGGAAATCACCTATATACTGCGATAATAGAAAAATGCTTTCATATCCATCTGAGAGAAAAGTTATTTGTAATGCATTTGTAAAAGTTATAAAAGATAATTTCAAAGATGTTGATGTTATAGCGGGCGTTGCTACCGGTGCTATAGCGTATGGAATGATGGTGGCTGAGGCTCTGGATAAACCGTTTATCTACGTGCGTCCGAAACCAAAAGATCATGGAACAAAATCTCAGATTGAAGGAGAACTCGCAAAGAATCAGAGAGTTGTTGTTGTCGAAGATTTGATTTCTACCGGTCAGAGCAGCCTTTCCGCCACTACCGCTCTTCATCAGGCGGGTGCCATTGTTCTTGGCATGATTGCAATTTTTTCATATAATTTTGATACTGCACGCCGCTCCTTTGAATATGCGGATGTTGAGCTTCATACGCTTTGCCAGTATGACTCATTGTTGGAAGAGGCTGTTGTTGAGAAGTATATAAAGAAGTCGGATTTGGATGTTCTTAAGCAGTGGAGAATCAGTCCTTCTACATGGGGAACCCAGAAGTAATTTTATCCCGAAAAAAATTATGGAAAAAATTGAAGGTAAGGAGGTTACGCTTCCCATTGCAGCGGATAAACTGTTTTCTGTTTTCTCTGATTTGAGGGGTATTACCTCTAAGTTACCCGCTGAATATCAAGATAAAGTTACAGCAACGCAGGATACAATTGTGGGAAATTATAAAGGGATGGAGCTGGGACTGCGAGTTGTTAAAAGAGTTGAAAATCAGCTTGTTTCTCTTAAGCCATCAGGGTCTTTCCCTTTTGATTTCACTCTTAATTTTCTAATGAATCAGGAGGAGCAGAACAAGACAAAGTTTAAGATAGAGGTAGATGCTGAGATGAACTTTATCATTAAATCTATGTTTGGCGGTAAGGTTAAAGAGATGGTTGATAAAATAACCGACGCAATTTCTCAATTTGCGCCCAAAGATTAGTCTTATTTAAACCTATTGTTCTATATTTTTCTCCTTTTTGACTACTATTATTAGTTAATAATGGGAAAGTTGCTATTATTGTGGTCAAAAACAGAATAGATATGGCTGACAAGGGTATTTCGCAATTTTTTATGGCAAAAGTGGCCAATATGCCGGGAATTGAGTTCATGGAGGGTGATTTTGCAATTTGCAGTTCTCTAGATGAAATTCCGTTACCAAAAGATCCAGGCAGAATAGACGCGGCAATAGTTGGCCTGTGCCTCTGCGGTAATATCAAGTTATGCATAAATCTGGATGACTATTTAATATCCAGAAATCAAATAGTTTTGATTATGCCTGATCAAATTATCCGGCTTGGGAAAAAGAGCAGGGATTATAAGGGTATTTATATTTTGGCGTCCAAAAATTTTATTGATGAGATGCTTCCGTATTTTAATCAGCTCTCAATTTTTCTTTATGTTAAAGAACATCCGGTTACAGATTTGAGCAATGAGGAGGTAGACGTTTTTAAAGAGTACCACTCTTTTTTGTGGAAGAAGGTTCAGATGAAAGATCATGCGTACAGAAAAGAAATATCCAGAAATCTGTTGCTTGCGCTATTATATGAGGCTTATGGAATGTTCTCAAAGCATCGTCTTCCGGAGCCCCGCAAGACCAGACAAGAGGAATTGTTTGCAGACTTTATAAAATTGGTGCGGTTAAATTTTAGAAGAGAGCATTTTGTCTCTTTCTATGCAGATAAACTTTGCATAACATCAAAGTATCTTTCATTGCTTGTCAAGAGCGTAAGCGGGCGCTCCGCCAGCGTTTGGATAGACGAATATGTGATTTTGGAGGCTAAGGCTTTGCTAACTTCATCTAAATTGACAATAAAGCAAATATCTGATACATTGGGATTTGTAAGCCAATCTTTCTTTGGCAAATTTTTCCGCAGGCATGTCGGAGTTTCACCAAGAAAATTCAGGGGCGTAGCCTGCTAAAGAAATGAAGTGCGGTGATAAAATATTATCTGAAGATTTTGTCTCTCTGATGAAAGAGTCTCTTGGTGAGAGAGATGCATCACTTCTTTTTTCTTCTCTGGAGGGAGGAGAGGATGTTGTGAGTGTAAGGTTAAACCCTTTTAAATCTCTTCTTTCTCCCGACGGTTTTTTGAATGAATGCGCTTCTAAAATTTTTGGAGCCAATTTGGATTGCCATGTAAAGTGGTGCAAGTCAGGATTTTATTTAAAGAAAAGAGTTTCCTTTACAACTGACCCGTACTTCCATTGCGGAGCATACTATGTACAGGATGCAAGCAGCATGTTCCCGGAAATTATTAAAGGATTTCTCTCCGTGCATAAAGACAATACTTCAAAAAATGCTACTTCGGATTTATCTGCAAACGTATCCGCAAATGAGAAGTTATCCGGTATTAAGCTTCTTGACCTGTGTGCCGCCCCCGGAGGCAAATCAACTCATTTAGCCTCTATGTTAGATGATTCTTCACTTCTTGTATCTAATGAGGCCATTAAGAAAAGAGTGCTTCCCCTGATGGATAATGTCGCAAAATGGGGATGCTCTAACGTATTGGTTACCAATAACTATCCATGTGCTTTTGGAAAACTGCAGGGATATTTTGATGTAATTCTGGCGGATGTGCCGTGTTCCGGAGAGGGAATGTTTAGGAAGAGCACGGAGGCTATTGACGGCTGGAGTCTTAGTGCCGTAAGTGATTGTGCGGAAAAACAGCGCCAGATTGTTTCTGATGTTTGGCCTGCGTTAAAAGAGGGCGGTATTTTCATTTACTCAACATGCACCTATAATCATTATGAAGATTCCGATAATGTGAATTTTATATGCAATAGCCTTGGAGCGGAACTGCTTGATATTCGCAAATTTGTTCCGGGTGCAGTGAGGGGAGACGGGCAGTTTTACGCAGTATTAAGAAAATTCGGAGTAAGTTCCCAATCTGTTGTTTCTGTTAAAAAGGGGGCAAAAAGGTATAATGAGAAGAAGAGTAAAAAAGAGGGGAAACAAACTGTCGGGAAAAAAATGAGTGCGTGCAATTATTTGGGAGACAGGTATTTATACTTACAAAAGGAGAACGGCTTTATAAAGGCTTATCCCAAAAATCTGGCGGATGATATTTTATGTCTTGAGGGAAAATTGAATGTTGCGGCAAGCGGGATTGTTGTTGCAACGGCTAAAGGGAAGGATTTGATTCCGTATTCCGATTTGGCTTTGTGTAATGATTTTGAGAATGCTAAATATTCCGGCGGAGCTAAAACAGGAGAGCGGCTTTTTCCTGTAAAAGAGGTGTCAAAAGAAGAGGCCCTTCAGTTTCTCACCAAAAGGCCCCTGTTTTTACCTCAAATGCCGCCTGGTTATATATTTTTGACTTACAATGGATTAGGTCTTGGATTTGTTAAGAATCTAGGTAACCGCACCAATAATCTCTTGCTTTCCGGCCGTGCAATTCACAATACAAATCTTGTGGATTTATAGTTTCTTTTCCGGTACATTTTAGTTCATGTAATCCCAAGGAGGAAGCATTATGTGCTTCTGGCCAAGACATCCTGTTGCTTTGTCGTCCAAATATTTCCTGTTTATTACAAAGCGGAACATGTACTCGTTAAACCAATTGTCCGTGAATGTAAGATAACCCTTGTTGCCTGCATCTGTGCCCCAGCTGTTCTCAAATTCCCACTTTGTGGGGACGTCGTTATCGTCTGTATCACAGGCAACTATAAGCATTGCATGAGATGAGCCGCTCTGACGGGTAACAATTCTTGCTTTCTTATCCATAGTGAGATTTATTCCAAGCAATGATGAGTAGTCATAAATTCCGGTGTCCAAAAGTCCGTTTTTAGTATTTGACTGTTTTCCAACGTCACATGAAGCAACAACAGATTCATTTGCTTTTATAGAGGCAAGGACAGCCTTTTTTATATCCTCATTTGGAAGGTTTAAATATGTCCAGTTAATGCCGTCCATTGTATTGCGCGCTCCGTTTATCTCATACATTTTGTAATAGTCTCTTGTAGGGTCATTCATTATCATTACGTAATTATCTGTATTGTAATCCGTTCCTGCAATACTGTTAAAGAAATCATTAGGGGTGCTCTTAATAGTCCGGATTTTTTTATCCTTGTCCTGGAATCTCCATGTAAATTCTGTCGGAGGAGTTCCGAGGCAAACTGTAAGTACTCTGTAAACGTCCTTAAGAACGTTCATTTTTTCTCTCTCCATGTCTGCAGTTTTCCCTCTGTTTGCCGCAATTGCTCTAATGTCATATCCTCCCTTGCGCAATCTCTCATTAAGAATGCTCATCATCTGGGATGTATTGTTAGAGTGCTCCGTCTCCGGCATAACAGCCGCAGGCACAACGCCGTACTTCTTTGCAAGATTATAAAAAGAACTCCATACTCCGCCGTCGCTTACCGGCGATGAGAAGTAGTATGTAACCTCTCTGTCATCCATAGGCGCTTTAACCGTTTTGATAATATTCTCCAGAAACAAGTTGGACTTCTCCAGTATGTCCCAGAAATAATTGTAGTTGTGAGAGAAATCAAATTCATCCAAATTGTATTTCTTTATTACAGCGGGTCTTAAGTCATTCATGGATGAAAACATCCAGCAGCGGCCGGAACTTTGCTGATCCGTAATTCCTTTTACATCAACTTTATATTTAAAGAAATTGTCCGTTGCTCCGTTAACCTTGTGGCTAAGTGCCAGGCTCTTAATATTTTTGTTGGAGGTCAAAATGTTTTGAACAGCAACAGTATAGCTGTCATTTTTTATGCTGCCGTGCAACTCTTCAATCTCTTTGCTCCCGATAGTTTGTGCAAGCGCGCTCCCGCATATCAGCGCGGCGCATGTAAGTAGTGCTATTTTTTTCATATTTATTTGTGTAAAAATTTTATTTTAAAACATCATGTAATCCTAAACTGGCAAAAGCTCCGGTTTTTATTCAAGCACGGCTTTGGCATTAAATGCTTATTTCCACTATTCACTTTTTTTGATCTGTTTTATAGCAGATTTTGTATTTGTTTTTTTATCGCCGCTACTTCTGAAGATTCTATGTTGCGTTCCTGCATTGGTTCTGTAATTTTTTGATGCATTGTGATTTGTGCGGGCGCTTTGCTTAAAAGGTAAATATCGCTGCCAAGTATCAATGCATCGTCAATATCGTGGGTTACAAATATTACCGTGCGTTTATCCTGTTGCCACAGTTGTGAAAACCATTTGAGCATTCCGTGCTTTAGATTGATGTCCAATCCGTTAAGCGGTTCATCCATCAGTATGATGTCTGAGGTTGCGGCAAATGCGCGCGCTATGGAAACCCTTTGCTTCATTCCCCCGCTGAGCTGTGACGGATAATAATTTGCAAACTCTTCAAGTTCAACCCTTTTAATCAATTTATCGGCCTCTTTTTCTCTTTGCCGGGCAGACACTTTTTCTCCGTTATTTACACTGTCAAGTACAAATTCAATATTTTCTCTTACGCTTTTCCACGGGAGCAATCTGGGTTCTTGAAAAATGTAGGAGAACTTTTTATTTGTAAAGCCCTCCAGTGTGCCGCTGTCGGGAGCAATAATGCCGCCGATAATATTCAGAAGAGTTGTTTTTCCGCATCCAGAAGGACCTAATATACAAGATATTGTGCCTTCCG
>DAIRSJ010000007.1:0-30430 GCA_036804445.1 Candidatus Egerieousia sp. | reverse complement strand
ACTATAATGGCTCTCCATCCTATTCCCGCAGCACTGGATATTCCGCTGATAATGAACGGAATGATTGATGGAATGTAAACCTCCGTTACAATTTTTTTACCGCTTGCGCCGTAGAATTTTGCCATTTCAACCAAACTTGAATCCATGCTATTAAAACCGTCTGTGACATTAATATATATTAAAGGAAACATGGTTAAAAACGCAATAAACACCGGGACTGTATTTGGTGTGAACCATATCAGGGCCAAAAGTATTATTGCTACAACGGGGGTTGCCCTAAATGTTACAACTATCGGTTTCATCCAAGCCGCAAGGGAATTATACATTCCTGCAAGAATACCAAGTCCCACTCCCAAAATTGCCGCAATAACAAAGCCTATTAAACCGCGTAATATGGTGGCCCCTATGATTTTAAGAAATTCTGCGGTACAGATGATCTTTACCGTGGAAATCAGCGTGTCTTCCGGGCTCGGAAGTATGAAGCCGGATTTAAAATATAGTGACAGAACCTTCCATATCGCAAGCATTACAAGCACGGAGATAAAGCCGGTCAAAGTATTTTTCTTAGAAGAATTTTTCATCACTATCATTTAACGAAAAAATTTTTATCAGGAATTTTACCACCCGTAATATCCCGGTTCATGTTGTAAAATGCTTTTAAATAGTCGTTTACATTTTTTCGTACCTCCGATGCCCTTACAACTTTCAGGTTGCACCGTGGTATTGCAGTTCTTGCAACCGTGCTGTCCGCAAGTATGCCGTATTTTGCAGTAAGAAAGGCGGCGCTGTCCGGATTGCTATTTACCCATTTTGTTGAATTTGAGTACATTTTTAATACTTTTTCCGTGAGCTCCGGATGCTTTTTCATAAATTTTGCGTTCCCTACAAATGCGGTCTCTGCAATCGGAGTTCCGCATGCTTTCTTCCACTCAGCATTAAGGTCCATTAAGGCATGCAAAGATTTATTTTTTGATAATACCATGCTCACAAACGGCTCTGTAAGTACACCGATATCAACACGTCCGGCAGCCATGGCACTTGTAAGTGCAGTATGCGTAGGAAAACTGTAATCCAATATCACATCTTTATCCGGATCCAGTCCGTTCATTTTAAGCAGATATTTAAATAGAACATCGGGAGTCATACCCTTGGCCATCAAGTGTATTCTGCGCCCTTTAAGATTGCTCCAGTTTTTTATGGCGGTATCCTTGCCGCACAAATAAAAAGTTCCCCAGATAGGTATGGCTATAAGCTTGTAATCCAGTCCTTTATTGTATAAGACGGCAGCTGTTGTCATTGGCAGAATTGCAAAATCCGCAGTGCCGTCCAGCATCATTTTGCGTACCTGAAGGGGCTCGTTCAAGATGTCTATTTTGATTCCATTTTGCACGATGTCTTTTGAACTTAATCCGTCGTGACCTTTAATACTGTCAATCATTTTTATCATACCAAGAGCGGAAGGCCCTTTAAGTGTGGCAATTGTGCAGGCCGAGCTCTCCATGTTACCGGAAGATTTCCCGCTGCAGCCAACAAGAAACGGGAGGCATGCAATAAATATTAAAGTATATAAGTATTTTTTCATAATCCCGACAGATTCAGATGTGTAAAATTATAAATTTTAAATGACTTGCTTTGTATAATGACAAAACATTAATAAATTTGCAGAAAATTTACAGACCGTTTTGTACTAAGGTCACGGATAGTCCTGACCAAGGCCGGCGGAAATCAAATAATCTAACCCGGAGGAAATTCTGATGGAGAAGAGAATAGGCACAGTAATAATACAGGTAGAAAGAAAGGATAACGTTCAGAAAATGAACGATATTATCTCTTTGCACTCTGACATTATAATCGGTCGTCAGGGACTGCCTCGCAGCAATAATTTTAATATTATCTCTTTGATTTTGGAAGGTACGACGGATCAGATTGGTTCTCTAACCGGTCAGCTTGGACGTCTGGATGGAATTCAGGTTAAATCGGCCCTTTTAAAAAACAAAGATGATGAGTAATAAAATTTTTATTTTGACTGCAGCACTTGCGGTCATTTCTTATAGTGCGGCGTCAGGTGCGCCGGGATACATTGGTAAAGAGAAGGATACAACTGCAGCTGTTAAGACGGAAAATCTTGGTTCTGTGACTGTAAGCAGTATGCGCGTGAACAGAAAACTTATGGAGGTGCCTGCCTCTATGAGTATTGCCGGAGCTTTTGATTATAAGAAGAACTCCTCTTTTTCTGTTGCAAATATTTTGAATTCGGAGCCTGGAATTTCAATTGGCGGTGACGGTATATGGTCTACAAATGTTGTGGTTCGCGGACTTGGTGAGAGCCGTTTGGTTACTTTAATTGACGGCGACAGGGTGGAAACGGCAAGTGATTTAACTGCTTCCTTAAGTATGGTAGACATTAACAATATTGACAGAGTGGAAGTTATAAAGGGCGCTCAATCATCCCTTTATGGCAGCGGTGCTCTCGGCGGAATTGTAAATGTAATTACAAAAGACGGACGGTTTACCCCCCGCTTTCATGTAGGGGGCGGAGTTACTCCGTCATACTCAACGGTTAACAGATATTTCTCAAATAATATATTTTTGAATTTCGGCGACAAGAAATGGTATTTGAGAGTCAGTGACAGTTACGGCAAAGCGCACGATATTCACACGCCTGAAGGGAAAATTAATAACAGCGGATTTAAGACGAATGATTTTTCAGTCAGAGCTGCATTTAAACCATTTGCAAATCAAATATTTAAAGTTCAATATCAGCGCAACTGGTCAAAAGATGTCGGCATACCCGGCGGTGCAGCATTCCCCGGACCAGCTACCGCTTCATACAAGAAAATCGGCAGGGCTTTGTTTGATGCAAGTTATGAAATAGCAAACATTACAAGTGTCTTTACCTCTTTGAAATTCAGGTACTATAATCAGTATATCATTCGCAACGTTGAGATGACTCCAAATACTACAACTGTTGCTAAGATGGCAAACGGTATGACACAGGCAACAACCCCCAATCTTCTGACCCCTCATGCAACTCATAAAACTAATGGCGGTGAAATTCAGGGAACATGGAAATTGTCAGATAATCAGACTTTTGTCGGCGGAGTGGATTTGTGGAGAAGGGATATTAGGAGTAGCAGAGTGAAGTACGTTACAGTAAATGTCATTAATCCAAACGGAGATACCCTAAAAACAAATCACATTGAGAGGGGAGAAACTCCGCTTCCCGACGCCTCATTTACCAGCGCAGGTGTTTTTGCTCAAGATGAATTTCATTTGCTTGGAAACAGATTAACCTTAAATGCAGGAGCAAGGGCAGATCGGGTATGGATAAAGAATGAAAAGTGCTTTGACGTAGATTATATAGTTCTCAATGGAGTGAGAGATGACGCTCCTGCTACTCAAAGAGTTACATTTGACAAGAGCAATACGCACAATACGTCCTGGAGCGCAAACATGGGAGCCATTTATAAATTGACCGATAATGTTGACGCTGTGTTTAATGCAGCCCGTTCATTTAGAGTTGCATCATTGGAAGAGCGTTATAAATATATTGACCTTGGAAATTATGTTAGGCTGGGCAATCCTAATTTGAAATCTGAAAACGGATACTCTTTTGATCTTGGTCTAAGAGTTTGGGGCTCAAAGATAAACGTCCAGGCTTCCGTTTTTATAAATAGAATCAATAATCTTATTGTAGAGAAAAACGGGGAGTTTATTTATACTCTTGAAACTTCCGGGGTAAAGGATACATTGCCTGCACTTATTAACGCTAATGTAGATAGAGCGCTGTTGTACGGCTTTGATTTTAAGGCAGATTATAATGTAATTGATAATCTTGTATTATCTGCCGCCGTATCTTACGTAAGAGGAAAAGATACAAAGGCAAAAACCAGTCTTCCGCAGATACCTCCATTTAATGCAAGGATTGGCGCACGCTATTCATTTCCCAAAATTTGTTCTGCAGAACTGGATTGGACTCTTGCTGCAAAACAGGGCAAAGTTGCTGAAGGAGAAGTGAAAACCGCAGGATACGGTAAATTGGATTTTGCCGTTAACTCTGTTAATTTTAGGATAATTCACGGTTTATGGTTGCAGGTTTTTGCAGGTATTGATAATATTACGGACAATACGTATACTAATCATTTATCTACTAATAGAGGAAGCATAAGCATAGAGCCCGGCAGGAATTTCTTTGCCAGAGCATGTTTTACGTTCTAGGTTTTTTATAATGTGTATATACGGAAAGAGGGTGGCTAAAATTTTTTAGCCACCCTCATCCCTTTTATCCAAGTCTGCTATGTGCCATATGATTTTTTTCTAAAGCAGGGTTAAACAATTTATCAAGCCAAAACAACATGAGGACTGAAAATCTAACCATATAGCCTATATAAAACGTGGAGAAGAAGGTTACAAAAAACACAAAACAAAAAACACAAAACAAAAAACACAAAACTGCCCCAACCTGTTCTATCGCACTCCGCCAGCATTTATTTATCAAATGTAACAACTTTGGTACTTTTTTTATACATTTGAATTATTAATTGTTTTAATCAATACTATTGATATTTTTTATAATAGTATCATTGTCTGTTTTAATGTGCTTTAAAGTATTTCTCAATATGGAACTTACACAACTCAAATATTTTGTAAAACTTGCCGATGAGTTGAATTTCACGGAGGCGGCAAAGCAGCTTTTTATCACTCAAAGTACGCTGTCGCTGAGTATTAAAAAACTTGAAGATGAGTGCGGAACTCCGCTTTTTGACAGAGTCGGGAAGAGCACTTACATCACAGATGCGGGAAGGGTTTTTGCAGATTTTGCAAGAAGGGCAATTAAAGAGACGGATTCCGGGATAAGATACGTGAGAGAAATGAAAGGAATTTTCAATGGAAGATTAAATATCGGAGTGACTTTTAGTCTTCATGACATACTTAATGACGGCATACTGCAATTCACTGATAAATACCCGGATGCAAGCTTAAGCATAATTGAGTCCAATTCTGTAAAAAAGCTGGAAGAGATGGTTCTTAGGGGAAAAATTGATTTTGCCCTTACTTATGCAACAAGCAAAATGTCCAATTATTTGGAAAGTATCCCTTTGTTTGAAACGCCGCTTTGTGTTATAGCTAAAAAAGGGCATCCGATTACAGTTCAGAAAAAAGTTCTTTTATCGGATTTGAGGAAATATCCTTTTGTCTTTTTCCCTTACGGCATTAACACAAGAATGGAGACGGAAAAAATGTTTATACATAATAATACCCCAATAATAACTCCGCGGATAGAAGTTAATGATACCGGTCTGATTCTCAAAATGGTTGGGACCGGCAAATGGCTTACCATCTTATCGGAAGGGGTTACCGCCAACCGTGATAACCTTGCTGCCGTGCATATTTCTTCACGCACGGGCAATAAACTCAAATGCTGTATTATACGTCCAAAAGAAAAATATATTTCTCTGCTGGAGAAAGATTTTATTCAAATAGTCAAGAACTGTTTGAATAAAAAAGCCGTCTGATTAAGGACGGCTTTTGTTAACATGTTTAAAATTCTTTTATGCGCCAAAATTATCGTACATGATGTTTTCCGGCTGTACTCCAAGATTATCCAGCATCTTAATTGCAGATGATGTCATCATAGGAGGTCCGCACAAGTAATATTCAACATCTTCCGGGGCGGGGTGATTCTTAAGATACTCATCAAACAATACTTGATGGATAAATCCTTTTGAACCTGTCCACTTGTCTTCCGGTAGAGCATCTGAAAGTGCGATGTGGAAAGAGAAGTTTGGATTTTCTCTTGCAATCTCCTCAAAATCACTTTCATAGAATATTTCTCTCTTTGAACGCGCACCATACCAGAAACTGACTTTTCTCTTTGTATGAAGGGTCTTGAACAGATGGAAAATGTGAGAACGCATTGGAGCCATTCCGGCGCCTCCGCCTATAAATACAATCTCATTTTCCGTGTCTTTAATAAAGAATTCTCCGTAAGGACCTGATACGGTGACCTTATCTCCCGGCTTCAATGAGTAAACATACGATGAACATATACCCGGGTTCACCGGCATCATGCCGCCTTTTGCTCTGTCAAACGGCGGAGTTGCAATTCTTACGTTCAGCATAATGATATTGCCTTCCGCAGGATGGTTGGCCATTGAGTATGCCCGGAACGTAGGTTCAGGATTAACCATCTTAAGATCAAACAGATGCATCTTGTCCCAATCCGGCTTGAACTCCGGTTCAACTGAAATGTTCCTATAATCTACGCTGCATTTTGGAACATCTATTTGAATATATCCGCCGCTTCTGAAGTTTAATTTTTCACCTTCAGGCAACTTTACCACAAATTCTTTAATAAACGTTGCAACATTTCTGTTGCTGACTACAGTGCACTCCCATTTCTTAACACCCAGAACTTCCGGAGGAAGAAGGATACCAAGGTTCTCTTTAACCTTAACCTGACAGCCAAGTCTCCAATTGTTTATCTGCTGTTTGCGTGAGAAGAACCCAACCTCTGTCGGGAGTATAGTGCCTCCTCCGCTGATTACCTGGCATTTGCACATTCCGCAACTTCCTTTGCCGCCGCATGCGGAAGGGAGATAAACTTTTTGTTCAGCCAATGTGGAAATAAGTGAATTTCCTGCATTTACCTCCAGCTTTTTCTCTCCGTTATTAATATCTATTGTCACAGTTCCGGAAGGAGTCAGCTTTGTTTTAGCATAAAGCAGCAAACCAACCAGCAACAAAGTAATTATCAGAAAAATTACTATTGAGGCAACTACAACCAATGTCATACTATTCATTCTCTATCCTCCTATAATTTGACACCCATGAAACTCATAAATGCGATTCCCATCAATCCTGCAATGATAAATGTAATGCCGAGACCTCTAAGCGGTTTAGGAACATTAGAGTAGGCCAGCTTCTCTCTGATGGCTGCAATGGAAACAATCGCCAGGAACCAGCCAAAGCCGCTCCCAAGTCCGTAAACCGTTGCTTGTCCGAGGGTTGCAAACCCTTTCTCCTGCATAAATAATGAAGCTCCAAGTATTGCACAGTTAACTGCAATAAGAGGCAGGAATATTCCAAGTGATGAATATAGTGACGGCGAGTATTTCTCCACAACCATCTCAACCAGCTGAGTGATTGATGCAATGACGGCAATGAAAATAATGAAGCTTAAAAAGCTTAAATCCACATTCGCAAGTGAAGGGGATATCCATGTAAGGCATCCGTCTGTAAGCAGGTATCTGTTTAAAAGATAGTCAATAGGAAGAGTCACTCCAATTACGAATATAACCGCAACTCCAAGCCCTGCAGCCGTCTTTACATTTTTTGATACCGCCAGAAATGAGCACATTCCAAGGAAGTAGGCAAATATCATATTGTCTACAAAGATGGATTTTACAAATAAACTAAGTAAATCTTGCATAGCTAATATTCTATTTGTCATTTAAATCTTTCTGGAAACTTCTCTGAATCCATATCAGGCACCCGATTAAAATCAGTGCCATTGGAGGCATGATAAAGAGACCGTTATTCAAATAATGTCCGCCCTCCTTCACATACCATGAAAGCGGAATAATTTGAATCCCAAACAGCGTGCCGCTGCCAATCAATTCTCTTATAAATGCCAGAACTACAAGGATTAAGCCATAGCCTAATCCGTTGGCAAGACCATCAACCAAAGAAGGCAGAGGTTTCTCTGAAAGTCCAAATGCCTCAATTCTTCCCATGATTATACAGTTGGTAATAATAAGTCCGACGTATACGGATAGCTGTTTGCTTACATCATAAGCATAAGCCTTCAAAAATTGTTCAATGACAATTACAAACATCGCCACAACAACCAGCTGGACTATAATTCTAATTCTATTAGGAATGCTCTTTCTAATCAGCGAAATCAAGAAGCTGGAGAATCCCGTGACAATTGTAACTGACAAAGCCATAACAATTGCAGGCTCCAGTTTTACAGTTACCGCAAGAGATGAGCAAATACCCAGGACCAAAACAGTAATCGGATTGGCCTTTAAAATAGGGGTTGTAAATATTTTTTTATCCATTGCTATAACTATTTAATAGTGAGCGTATCGGCTGCTGCGATGTTTGCCTCTGTCTGTATGAATTCGGCATTGTCTGCAGCATCTTTGCTCTCTTTGTTCTTCTGAATATAAGGCAGGTAATATTGCAGCCAGTTCATAATCATTGACTGTACAGCGGTGCTGGTTATTGTAGCTCCCGACAGTGCATCAACTTCATGCTGCTTATCTTTTGCCCCTCCTTTGACAACCTTTACAGAGACAAGGTTATCATCTTTAAAAATTTCCTTGCCCTTGAATTGGTCTCTAAATTTGTTTGTTACAATTTCTGCACCTAGTCCGGGAGTCTCGCTCTTGTGATCAAACAAAGCTCCGTAAACCGTGCGGAAATCATCCTCTAAGGAGACATATCCCCAGATAGGACCCCAAAGTCCGGGACCATAGCAGGATAGAATACTCACCTCTTTCCCGTCTGCGGTGCGACATACAAAAACAGGAAGCTTAAGCTCTGCCATAAGTTTTTCCTTTTCTGAATTACTGGTTGCGGCGGCAATTTTTTTCATTGTCTCATATTGCTCTTCCGGAGAAATTTGAAACGCCTCGCTCTTTACAAGGTTGGTAGAATCAGTTTTGACTATTTCTCCTTTAGCGTTTATAACCAGACCTTTAACTACATACTTGTTAAATTCTTCCTCTACGTAGCTGTTCTTGTCAGGAGCATTTTTTACATCCTGAGCAAGTCCCGCAGAACCAAGCATGCTGAGTTGTTTTTCCACATCAATATTGGTTTGCTGTTTTGCCTTCAGTCCCATTGCAACAACAGCTAAGACGGCGGCTACTACTACAACCAATACGGTTGAATATATAATAGTGTATGAATTTTTATTTGTATCCATCTTATTCTGTTTTAGATTCTTCATTAACCGCAGCAACTGCTCTCTTCATCCTTCTGTTAATGTTTGGGCGCATAACCAGATAATCAATAAGCGGCGCCATCGTGTTGAACATCAGAATAGAAAGCATCATACCCTCTCTGTATCCCGGATTAAATAATCTAAGCGTGATGCAGAAAGCTCCAATCAAGAATCCGTAAATCCATTTGCCGACTTCTGTCTGACAAGAACTTACAGGATCAGTTGCCATGTAAACAATTCCAAATGCAAAACCTCCCATAACCAAATGGTAAACTGCAGGCACTGCCGCATATGTTCCGGGAGCCGCAAATGCATTGACAAGAAGGCCTATACCTAAGGCGCCGGCAACACCGGAAACCATTATCTTCCAGCTTGCTACTCCTGCGCATATAAGAATTACCGCTCCAATTAAAATTGCTATTGTAGAGGTTTCTCCAAATGAACCCGGAATATTTCCTATGAACATTTGCAAGAAACTAGGGGTAGGGATTCCGGAAGATGCCTGTGCAAGAGGAGTTGCTCCGGAAAATCCGTCAACAATGCTCAACCCCGCCTCCGGTTTTGTAAGTCCTTCAATCCAAATTGTATCTCCTGTAATTTCAGAAGGATATGCAAAGAATACAAATGCTCTGGCAAGCAATGCCGGGTTCCAGATGTTCATTCCTGTTCCTCCAAATACCTCTTTTCCAAATATTACCGCAAATATTACCGCAAGCGCAAGAATCCAAAGAGGAACATCAATTGGCATTATCATAGGTATCAGCAAGCCGGTAACCAGATAACCCTCATTGACCTCATGACCTCTTATTTGTGCTGAGGCAAACTCAATTCCAAGTCCTACAATGTAGGAGACTAATATTAAAGGAAGGATTTTGTAAAATCCAAACCAAACTTTCATCCAGAAACTCCAGTCAAGACCAAATGCTATTGAGTGCTGGTCTCCGGTATTCCACATTCCAAAGAACAAAGGAGGAAGCAGAGCCACAACAACGGTAATCATAACCCTCTTCAAATCAACGCAATCTCTGATTTGAGTGCGGCTCTTTGTTACAGTTGCCGGAACAGATGCAAATGACTCAAACGCCTCAAAAGTTGAGTGAAGCCATCCAAACTTTCCGCCCTTGCTATACTTTGGCTTAATCTTATCTATGTATTTTAAAATCCAATTCATATCCTTAAGCCATTTCTTTAATCATTAAATTAATACCCTTCTCAACAATTTCCTGAACGTTAATCTTAGAAGGACAAACATACTCGCAAAGCGCAAGGTCTTCACCTGTAACTTCATAGATGCCAAGCTGTTCCATCTTATCAATATCTTCCGCAAGTATTGCCTTCAGAAGATATACCGGGTAAATATCCATGGGAACAACTTTCTCATAAAGACCGGTAACAACAAATGGTCTCACGCCTCCGTTAAGGTTTGTATCAGCATTATATTTTTTACGGGGAGCCAAGAAAGAAAGATAAGTATGAGAGAAGCTGAACTTTTTGGTTCTAAGTACTTTAGCCCAACCAAACATCTCCCTGTAATTGCCTTCTGAAATCAAAGTTATCTGGTCATCATAAAAACCAAGATAACCGTCTGGACCTACATTTTCTCCATCCAGCACATTGCCGCTAATGTATCTGATGCCAACCTCTTCTCCGTAAATTTTCTCTTCTTTTTTATTCCCGACAGCTTCCTGTATTGAGTGCATGGAAATACCCGGAATGCACTTTACATAAGAGCGGTTTTCTGCGCGTGAACCCGTAATTGCAACAAGACGTGAAAGGTCATAAATGCCTGTTCTAAAGAGTTTTCCTATTGCCGCCAGCATCATTGGCTTTATTGTCCAAACAACCTCGCCTTTTCCGATAGGGCAAAGATGGTGGATTTGAACACCAACATTTCCGGCAGGGTGCGGCCCCTCAAAACATGTCTTTTCTACACCTTCCAATTTATAAAGCGGTGACGCCGCATAATCCTTAGCATTAAGGTTTATGTAAATTTTGCCCTTGGTAAATTTAGCAAGAGCGTTAACGCCGATCTGCATATTCTCAATCTCATCTTTCATTGTGAAGTTGATGTTAGCTGCAAGGGGCGCAGAGTTAAAGGCAGAGATAACAATTGCCTTTGGGGTATCATTGGGATTGGCAATAATGCCATAGGGGCGTTGAATAATGGATGCCCATAATCCACTGTCAATTAGTTTTTTAGCAAGATCTTCCCTGCGTGTTTTTGCAATATCTTTGACCGCGTCAAAATTGACATAGTCAAAAGTACTGTCGGGAGTAATCTCCACTGCCAGAAGTTTTCTCTTTTCTCCTCTGACTATAGATTTTACCTTTCCGCTGCAAGGGGCTGAGAATCCTATTTCCGGACGATACTTATCCGTAAAAACAAATTGACCGGCTTTAACAACATCCCCCTCGTTAACAACAAGTTTGGGCATTACGTTTTTAAAGTCTGTTGGTTTTACTGCTATCACGTCCGGCACAATAGTCTTCCAGATCTTCTGCTGCGCATCCCCGTTTAGCGGGACGTCCAGTCCTCTGTGAAGTCTAATATTATTTATCATATAGTGATAGTTTTTGCTTATTTTTTAAAACGGCGCAAATATACATAACAAACACAAAAAAAACTAAATTATCACTACATTTGCAACACTATGGAAAGTGAAGGGAATTTAATTTTTGAAGGGCTTAACGAGTCTCAGAGAGAGGCAGTTAACGATATTGAGGGGCCGTTTCTGATAATTGCCGGGGCGGGTAGCGGAAAGACAAGGGTTCTTACTTGCAAGGTAGCCAATATTTTGGCCAAAGGATATTCGCCGTCATGTGTGCTTGCCCTTACGTTTACAAACAAGGCGGCAAAAGAGATGA
This sequence comes from Candidatus Egerieousia sp., assembly GCA_036804445.1. Lineage (GTDB taxonomy): Bacteria > Bacteroidota > Bacteroidia > Bacteroidales > UBA932 > Egerieousia. The sequence goes on along the minus strand of DAIRSJ010000007.1, from coordinate 18,612 downwards.
AGGAGAGGATAGGTGAGCTGGTCGGACGGCGTGCTGCGTACAGAGTGTGGATGGGGACGTTTCACTCAATTTTTTTAAGATTTTTAAGACAATATGCTGAGCTTCTGGGATTTCCCCCCGGCTTTACGATTTACGATAAAGATGACAGCAAGTCTCTGGTTAAGCGCTGCATAAAGGAGCTGGAATTGGATGATTCTTCATATAAGCCGGCAGAGATAAGCAGCAGAATATCAAAGGCAAAGAATGATTTTATTACTCCCGACAGCTACGTCTCAAATGTGCAACTGATGGAGGCGGACCGTCGCGCGCATAAGGCCAGGATTTGTGAAGTTTACCGGCTTTACCAGAAGAGGTGCGTTGAGCAGGGTGCAATGGATTTTGATGACATACTGCTGAACACATACCGTCTTTTGAGCAATTTTCCGGAGGCCTTTAGTCAGATAAAGGCCACATTTAGATTTATTTTGGTAGATGAGTATCAGGATACCAACTTTATTCAGTACCAAATACTTAAAGGACTTGCGCAAGACCATCACAATATTACGGTTGTCGGCGATGACGCACAAAGTATTTACGCTTTCCGCGGTGCCAGAATAGAAAATATTTTGAACTTTAAGAAGGATTATCCTGAGTCAAAAATATACAGGCTGGAGCGGAATTACCGTTCTTCACAGACTATCGTTAATGCGGCTAATTCATTGATTAGCAGGAATAAATGTCAAATCACCAAAAAATGTTTTTCAAAGAAAGACATGGGGGAGAAGATAGAATTAATTCCTGCATTTACAGAGCAGGAAGAGGCTTTGCTGGTAGCGTCATCAATAGCCAGCCAGATGTACAAGTCAAAAGTGAAGTATGAGTCTTTTGCCGTTTTGTATAGAACTAACGCTCAGAGCCGTGCAATAGAGGAGGCGCTCAGGAAGAAAAATATGCCCTATAAAATCTATGCAGGTCACTCTTTTTATGAGAGAGCAGAGATAAAAAATATGATTGCGTATTTGAGGTTGATAGAGAATCCGCTTGATGACGAGGCCTTCAAAAGAGTTATAAACTTTCCTGCAAGGGCAATAGGGGCGACTACCGTAGAAAAATTGGTTGGAGCCTCTGCATTAAAACACACTTCTATATGTAATGTTGTAAAGGAACTGACGCCTGAGGAGATAAATATCCGTCCCGCCGTCTTGGGAAAAATAAGAGACTTTGTTGCCGGGGTAGAAAAATTAAGAGAAGGACTTTTGTCTTTAGATGCTTATGAGATTGCTGTTAAGATGAATACGATCTTCAATATTACATCTGAGATGAGGAAAGACCTCTCTCTGGACGGGCAAAGCAGATTGGAGAACGTAGAGGAGTTTTTTAACAGCATAAAAGAATTTGTGGATGAGGGGGCCGTTGAGTATAAGGAACTTGCAGGCGGCGGAGACGGAGAAGGCAGTACTAGTTCATTTGCCGGTGAAAACGTATCTGTCGGTGAGGCAGAAGATGCTCCCGTGATTACCCTGGATTTATATCTGCAAAACATAGCTTTAATAAGTGATTCTGATTCTGCCGTTGCGAATTCAGGAGAAATTAAACCTGTTGATAATCAAGAGCAACAGAATAATAAAATTTCTCTTATGACGGTTCATGCGGCAAAGGGCTTGGAGTTTCCCTACGTTTATGTTGTAGGCATGGAGGAAAATTTGTTTCCCGCCGGCGGTTTGTACGGGGCGTCCGAGAAAGACATAGAAGAGGAGAGAAGGCTGTTCTATGTGGCTATTACCAGAGCAAAGGAGGGGATTAAACTCTCTTATGCCCGCTCAAGAATGAAGTACGGAGAGTACGTTAACAACCTGCCCAGCAGATTCTTAAAAGAAATAGACAAACAATATCTTAAGAATCCGATTGAAGTAGGAGGCATGCAATCCTTTGCTTCAAGTCATTACGGTCAGTCAAGTCGCAGTCAAAGTGACGGGGTTAAACAGCCGGGAGCCTGGCAGAGCAGAGAGAGTACGGCTAAATCTGAGAGGTCATACAGCCGTTCATTTACTCCTGCGGCTGAGATGCGTCCAAAAGATCCCGATTTTATTCCGGATTCTCCGCTTAAGATGAAAGTAGGTCAACGAGTTGAGCATGAGCGCTTTGGTTTGGGAACTATAATTTCTCTTACAGGAGAGTCTATTGACAAAAAAGCAATTGTTGATTTTGACAGGGGCGGAAGGAAGACATTACTGCTTAAATTTGCTAAAATGAAAATTGTTTAAACATTTACAAATCGTGGCACGGACTTTGTAAAGTGAAAGATAGTTTTTCATAGTTTAAGTTTAGGTTAAGTAACGAGACCGTCTAGGGTCTCGCGAAAATTAAAAGGTCGGAAACCGCCAGGTTATCCGGCCTTTTTTTCAATTAAATCATTTTGTCCAATTTGTTTCTGTCGCGATAAGATAAATATATCCTTTGGCACCCCGTATTTTTATTCCCGTTTTATATTTGTCATATGTCTCTAAAAAGTAATTTTTTTAGAAAAATATTGTATATGAGAGATTTGTGTAAAAGAAGCGGATGCGTAACAAGGTTATGCTGCGCCATGATTCTAATTAGCGCTTTTGCTGCAGGATGTACGCCTTATGCAACAAGCGAGGAGGAAAAACAAAAAACGGTTGAAAACGATAGCTCAAAAATTGTTTTCAAAATAGACGGGGATTCCTTTAAAAAGGCTCTGCAAATCACAGAGCAGTCTTACGGGAATTATGTCTCAGGCCTCGGCGGTGCCGGTAAATTTTCTGAAATTTCGGCCGTATTGGATACAAACAAGTACATATTAAAGGTTCTCAATAGCTCGGGAGCTGAAATTTATAATGGCGCTTATTCTGCGCGTCCTGCCGTTTTAAATGTAACGGCAGGGACTTACACGGTGAGAGTGTTTTCCAGAGAGTTTAAAGAGCCAGGCTTAGATATTCCTCTTTTTGGAGATGAGCAGGTTATAAAAATAAAAAGAGACAGTACGGCTCATATCTCGTTGATATCGTCACAGTTAACCGGAGGCATAAAGCTGGAATATACGTCTAATTTCACTAATTATTTTAAGGGGACAGGTGTTTATATGAGAAAGGATACCGCTCAAATAAAATGCTTTTATTACTCGCCGCACTATGTCTTTTTTCTTCCCGGAGACGTTTCCGTTGTGTATAAAAATAAAGACGGAGATCCGTCATATACCCCGTGCGATCATAAAACGTACGCGGATACTATATTGTTAACCAGAAAGTTAAAGGCAGGAGAAATGGTGACAATTAAATTGGATTACATTCTCTCCAAGATAACAGGAACAGGTATAAAAATTAGCATAGATACAACCAGAACATGGATAAATGAATATTTTAATCTTGGAAGCATCGCCCCCTATGGCAGCCACTCAATATATGAAGCAACAAAAGCAATAGGGGATACCATGACAGTCTTTGGATATATTGTCGGCGGAGACGTGACGTCATCTTCTTTTAAGAGGAAACCTCCTTTTTCATCTAAGACGCATATTGCTATTGCAACAAACTCATGGCAGGCTTTAAGAAGCAAGTGTATGGCGGTAGAACTCTCTTCCACAAGTAAATTGAGAGGAGAACTCAATCTTGTTGATCATCCGGAATATTTAAAAAGACCAATAATTGTTAGAGGTACAATTGTGGATTCTTATATGAATTATCCGGGGATGAAAAGTGTCAAGTTTTACAAATTTTTATAATCCCGACGGATTCATTCTAATTTTTTAACTTTGTTGAATATAAACACATTTTTATATGGAACAGAGTTATTTTGCACATCCGTCGGCAATTGTAGATGAACATTGTACTATTGGGGATGGAACTAAAATATGGCACTTCTCTCACATAATGGAAGGAGCTGTTATTGGCAGACATTGCAATATAGGGCAGAACGTCGTAATTTCTCCTGGTGTTGTATTGGGAAATAATTGCAAGGTGCAGAATAACGTATCCGTTTATACAGGAGTGGTTTGCGGAGATGATGTTTTCCTTGGACCATCATGTGTTTTTACAAATGTGATTAATCCGCGCAGTGCCGTAAACCGCAAGAGCGAGTATGCTCAGACTCAAATTGGCACCGGCGTTACGATAGGTGCAAATGCAACAATTGTATGCGGTCATAACATCGGCAATTATGCATTCATAGGAGCGGGAGCCGTTGTCACAAAGGAGGTTCCGCCTTATGCTCTTGTGGTAGGAAATCCTGCAAAACAAACGGGATGGATGAGCGAATACGGATGCAAGCTCAACTTTAAAAAAGATGAAAAGGGCTCATTGACTGCTGTTTGCAAAGGCAGCGGTGTAAAGTATAAATTGTATAATAATACGGTTTATAAGCTATAATTTAAAGTTCCCCGGCATTTTTCAGCATTGCATTGCATGTTATGGCAATGCCGCCTTATTCTCTGCTATTCCCCTTTTTCTTTGTTTGCGGAAACGGTTATATCGTTTGCGTGTTCTGCAATAAGCCTTGGGAGTCTCTCGCTTTTAGCATAATACAAGAAGAGTATTGTTACTGCAGCGGTGACAAATGCTGCAATTATGTAGCTGGCGTTTGCAGTAATGTTCAGACCTCCTTTGCTTAAAGGTGCAATCAATATATATGTGGTACAAATGAACGTGAGAAATATTGCAGGTATTGACATTATCCAGTGGCATTTCTTTTCTGATGCAAAATATGCCGCACATGTCCATAATGTGATAACTGCAAGAATTTGATTGCTTATGCCAACAAGATTCCATATTGTAGAGAACTCCATTTGGCTGATAATGAACGCAAGAACAAAGATGGGAACAGCTATGTAGATTCTGTTTATTATCTTTTTTTGCGGAATCTTAAATGCATCCGCAATAACTATTCTCATACTTCTAAATGCGGTGTCTCCGCTAGTGATGGGGCATACTACAACTCCGATTATTGCAATGACGGCTCCAAATTTTCCAAGCCATGTATTGCATATGATATGAACAATTTTTGCCGGAGTCATTCCGCCTGCCGCTGCGGCGTTAAGACCTTCCGGTCCGTTGTAGAACGCCATTGCCGCTGTAGCCCAGATAGATGCAACAATTCCCTCTGTGATCATGGCACCGTAAAAAATCTTGTGCCCGTATTTTTCATTTCCAAGGCAGCGTGCCATAAGCGGAGATTGAGTTGCGTGAAATCCTGAAATTGCACCGCAAGAAATTGTTATGAAAAGGAACGGGATCAAATAAGATGGAGCGGGCATTTTAAAACTGTGGAACGAGGCGGGAGTAAGTTCTATCATGCTGCGGTGTACCGCGGGGTTTTGAGAAAATCCGTGATATAAAATAGAGATGAAGAGCATGAGTGCCATTAACAATAATATGGCTCCCATGTATGGATAAATTTTGCCGATGATTTTACTTATCGGGAGCAGTGTTGCACAAATATAGTAGGCAAAAATAATAAAGAGCCAGATTTGAATATTGTGAGTATTTGCCAGATTATCAAGAAGGTCTGCGGGCCCGTTTACAAAAGAAGATCCAACGGCAATCAGCAGAAAGCAATTAAAAATAACCATTGCCTTGCTAATGTATTTTCCAAGATATCTTTTTGTCAGCCCCGGAAGCTGGCTGCCGTTGTTTCTTAATGACAACATTCCGGATACATAATCATGCGCGGCTCCCATAAACACACATCCAATTACAATCCACAGGTATGCAAGGGGTCCGTATGCGGCTCCGAGGATTGCACCAAAAATCGGTCCCAGCCCGGCAATATTCAAAAACTGGATTACGTAAATTCTCCATGGATGAAGAACTTCATAATCAACGCCGTCCGCAATTTTATATGCCGGCGTAATTCTATTCTGGTCGGCTCCGAAAAATCTGTCCAGAAATTTTCCGTAGGTAAAATATCCAACTACAAGAAGTGCAATTGAAAGCAAAAAAGTAATCATTGTTAATCAAGTTTAGTCAGGTGGTAAGTGATACAAAAAACCGCCGGTATTGTGCGTAGGCACTCCTTCGGCGGTTTAAAGTTACAGAAAAATTATTTTTATTAATTTTTTTTACTCACGACAGAAATTATTCAACTTCAATGCCTTGTTCTTTAAGCATTTGCAGTCCGACATCCTTCAGCTTGAATTTCTGAATTTTTCCGCTGCCGGTAAGAGGAAATTCCTTCACAAAAAGGATATACTTGGGAATCTTAAATCTTGCAATCTTATTTTTGCAGAATTCTTTTACGTCAGACTCATTTATGTCGGACCCGGGACGTAGAATAATAAAGGCTCCCACCGCCTCCCCGTATTTTTTGGATGGTATTCCTGCAACTTGCACATCTTTAATGCCATCCATGTGATACAGGAACTCTTCTATCTCACGCGGATATATATTTTCTCCTCCTCTAATAATCATATCCTTTATTCTTCCGGTAATTTTATAATTACCGTGCTCATCTTGGATACCGAGATCTCCGGAGTGAAGGTAGCCGTTTTTGTCTATTGTTTCCGCCGTAGCTGCAGGATTGTTATAGTAACCTTTCATACTATTATATCCCTTGTTACAAAGTTCTCCCTGTTCACCGGGATTGCAGAACTCTCCGGTCTCCGGATTGATAACCTTTACTTCCGTGTGTTCAAATTCATATCCGACTGTTGTACACCGCTCTATGAAGCTCTGGTCAATCCTGGTATGAGTCATTCCGGGAGATGTTTCCGTTAAACCGTAAACGCTGGTCACCCTCATGTACATTTTGTCCTCAACCTCTTTCATCAACTCTATCGGACAAAGAGAACCTGCCATAATTCCCGTCCTTAAAGATTTCATGTTAAACATCTTGAACATCGGGTGATTAAGCTCCGCTATAAACATTGTCGGAACTCCATATACGGCGGTGCATCTCTCCTTATGAATTGATGCCAGAACTATGAGAGGATCAAAACGTTCCACCATTACTTGGGTGCAACCGTGCGTTATTACATTCATTGTTGCCAGTACAATGCCAAAGCAGTGGAACAGCGGAACGCAGCAGCAAAGCTTGTCATCTGCCGTGAATTTCATGTGCTCTCCTGTTAGGAATCCGTTATTTGCAATGTTGTAATGTGTCAGCATTACACCTTTGGGAAAGCCGGTTGTACCGGAGGTGTACTGCATATTGACAACATCATGGCAATTTGTCTGAGCTCTTAGTTCATTAAGCTTTTTATCATCCGTATGGTCACCAAGCAAGAAGAGTTCCTGGGTATTGTACATGCCTCTGTATTTCTCCTGCCCGATGAAAACCACGTTCCTCATTTTGGGATACTTCTCACTCTTCAAAGCGCCCCTCTGGCATGTTCTTAATTCAGGTAACATCTTGTACACCATCTCTATATAGTCTGTGTCCCTGTCGCGATCTATGAGACATAAAGTATGCATATCAGAGTCCTTGCACAAATACTCAAGTTCACTTTGCTGATAATTTGTGTTAACGGTAACGCAGATAGCACCAATCTTTGTGCATGCGTACATTATTGTAAGCCAGTCAGGTACATTGGTTGCCCAAATGCCGACATGAGAGCCTCTGGTTACTCCAATTTCAATTAAACCTTTTGCAAGTCTGTTGACCCTCTGGTCCAGTTCTGCGTATGTGAATCTTAAATCTCTGTCTGAATAGACAATCGCCTCTTTGTCAGGAGTTTCTTTTGCCCATTTTTCTAGCCACTGCCCTATAGTAAGGTCAAAAAGAGGGAGCTCTTTATTTTTTCTTTGTAGAAGTTTTTGAATGTCCGCAATGAATTTTACTTTATTACTTTTTTTATCCTCTTTAATATACTTTACTTTTTTTATCTTTTTCATTTTATATTTCCTTCCTAGGCGGGTACATAAATGATTCCCAGTACCTTAGCCTCTTTTGTCGCCGATGCTGATCCAACAAAATGCGGTACTATGGAATCATAGTATATGCTGCCTCCTGCCTCAAGCGTATGTGTTTCTTTTCCGTAAATAACTTTAATGGAACCCTCCAGTACAAACAAGAACTCTTCTCCCTCATGGGAAGAGAACGTTTTTTTGCCTTTAGACGGTTCAATTTCAACTAGATATGTTTCCATCTGCCTATTTCTTTTGCTCTCTGCAAGTGAATAGAAATGTATATATCCTCTCTCGCTATTGCGGCTTCTCATCACAGGCGTGTTAAGTGCCTCCTTAACTGATGAAACCGCTGCACCCAAATCTTCCTCACCATCCAAGAGCGTACCGAGTCGTATTCCGAGGACCCTCGTAATCTTTTGGAGATCACCGATAGTAGGAGTACCATTGCTGCCCTCCATCTGTTTAAGGAATTTGACATCTAGTCCTGTCTCTTTAGAAAGATCGCTGAGCGACATCTTTCTTGCTTCTCTTGCAGCAGTTAATCTGCGGCCAATTTGAGTTTTTTCTTGTTTCATCTTTTAAAAAGAATTTGGCGACAAATTTAAGAATAAATGATTAAATTGCATTTAAGAATGGTGTTTGCGGCGTGTCAAATACTAATTTCAAGTAACTTTTCAATATATAAATTGCTTATATGTTGTAAGTTGCAACGGCGCCGCAAGGTCATTACAAATCGTAACATAATTTTGACAACTTTATCTTTTCAGAAAATTGGAATAGCTAAATGAAGAATTTGAGCGCGTTTTGGAACAATTACATTTTAAAAGTTTGATTTATGGATTTCAGATTGGAAGTTTTTGCAGTAACGGCGTCAACGCTGAATTTTACTAAGGCTGCGGAGCTATTAAACATATCCCAGCCTGCCGTTACAAAACATATACAGGAATTAGAGAAAGAGTATGGCATTCAGCTTTTTGCAAGGCGGGGAGTCAAGCTGGAACTTACGTATCAGGGAGAATGTTTTTTGGCGTCTGCAAAAGATATTTTAAAAAGATATAAAGATTTGCGCTCGGATGCAGAAATGCTAAAGACGGTATTTTCCGGTGATATAAAAATCGGTGCTCCCGCCCCGCTTTACTATGGCATTATTACAAGACTTGCCGCTGATTTTTGTCTCCTCTCGCCCGGAGTGAATATGGATTTGAAAATTGTAGAATCTCCTGATATACACGATGCTGTCAGAAATGGTAAAATTGATGTTGGCTTTTCATGTGATTTTAAGAATGTAAAATATCCCTTCATTCGCGACAGTATTATGTTAGTATCTGCAGGATGGTTTGATAATTTATGTGATGAGGCAAAAGCGGATGAGCTGGAAAACATGAGATTGGTCTCATACGGCGGAGATGCCGCAACCGATTTACAAATAAAAACCATGTTGTCCGGGCAGGGCATTGATTACAATAAAATGAAGAGCATAGCCACGCTGGAAAACTCAAGAGTTGCAGTTGATTTTCTGATTCATTGCGGCAAATCGGGTCAGAATAGAGTCGATAATGTGTGTTCCATACTTTGGAAAAGTCAGGTGGCTGAGTACCTTAAACAGGGTGTCTTACATGAATCTATTTGCAAGTGGGTTCATGTAGGACACACATCTGCAGAGAGAATATATGGGATTGAAGGTTCCGTTTCTCAAAAAAATTCTCGCTTTATGGAATACGCCTCCATGTGGGGTCAAAGGACGTTCGGCACCGGTGATGCAAAATAGATAATCAAATCATTTTCCTCCCTTTTCAATCAAGTTTATGGTAAAATCGAGCGCATCTTTTGCAGGCACCTTGTAGTCAGGCAACGTGCCGTGGATATCACTCTCTTTGGCGCCGTATTGATAAAATTTTTTGCAGGAAGCGCGTGCTACAAGTTTTGAGCATGGCAGCGTAAATGGTACAAACTCACCAAAACTTACGTTCATTCCCCCGCTTTCCTCGCCCACGACCGTTCCCATTTTAAAATATTTGAACGCCCATGAAATTCCGGCCGCCGCGGAAAATGTAAAGTGGCTTACAAGCATATAGACCTTGCCGGAAAAACGCTTTGGATTTTTCTTCAAGCCTGCCAATCTGCCGTCATCATAAAAACTGAATTCCACATCAACGTCATCGTTGTTAATGCTTTTGATCAACTTCTGTGTAAGCGGGGAGTAGCGCACTATCGCACCCCCAAACTGGCTGAACGGTACTGGGGAAATGTACTGGAACAATTCGTCGCCCATTATGGAGGAGCCGCCACCGTTATCCCGCATATCTATTATAAGATTTTCTATATTCTTGTCTTTCAATACGGTAAACATGGAGTCCGCAAAGACGGCAAAGCGTTTGTTATCCCTGCAACTGTAAAAATCCATGACGGCCGTCTTATTGTCCGGTAAAATATAAAACGAATAATCCGCCCGCTTCACCGCCGATTTCGGCGTCGTTTCACTCTTCTTTACGGCATAACCGATGGCCGGGACAGTACGCCTGAAGACTTTGCCTTTGTACTCATAATCCAGCGAGTACTCTTCGGAACCAAAGAGTAAATTCATAAAGGTGCGAAATGAATAATCTATCTTCTTTATTCTGAAGAAAGTACGCTCGCCGGAGGAATAGGGCAGCAGCCTCTCTATTACATCGCGATAGTTAATATTGTTGATGGAAATTATCCTTGCTCCTTCCGGAATGTGCTTTTTGTTTGAGGAACAATCCTTTACAACCATTATTGTTGAATCGTTGGTATTTACGGAAACGTTCAGGGGGAAATAAAGTCTTGCGGAGTCTTCGCTCAGAATTTTTGGTGCATAGATATAGGAGTGGCCGTCTCCTATCATGGTAATCAGGGGCGCAACGCGACGATAAAAATCTATTTCATCCACCGAATCCGGAAGCGCTTTCTTTACGCCGTTTACGGCCAGGAAAAAATCATGGGATTTGCAAACGCTAAACATATCCGGGTGAATTTCACTGAAATAAGACATTAACGTATCTATGTCGGCAAGCGCCTGTTCCCTTGAGAGAACATGCACTCCGTTACGAACGGTTACATTTTTCAGGCGCTCCGCAAGGGTCGGTTTATAGCATATCCTTACAAAGGCCGAATCGGCATTTTGCAGGATTACAAAATTATAAACGCCGCCTTTTTTTATATCGAACAACAGGGAATCAGTGTCGCCGTAAAAAATTACACGCTTTGCAGACGTTTCCAGAATGTCCGGCCGGGCCTTGCTCCAGACTGTCCATTGGCGCAAATTCCCGTCTACGCTGAAACCGATGTTTTTTTTAACAGTGTGAATTACAGGTAATTTTGTTTGAGCCGGCGTGATACCGCAGGCGGCGCACGATAGCGCAACAGTTAAAAGTATTTTGCTTATATTTTTCATGATAGAAATTAATATTACCGTTTGTCCCCAATTGTGGCAACAGACATACCAATGTGGATTAACACTTGTAAATCAGAAAATTAAGCATTTGCCCGCATCCTGAAACATATCCGAAAACGCACGGTACCGTCCGTTATCGGACATTTATGAACCTGTCGTCTGACTGGAAAAGATCACTTACAAATAGTCTTTCTGTACTGAAACGGATGGAAATAGGTATAAGTATAGAATAAATATGCCTTAAGACTCGTCATATCGGAAGCCTCATCTTAGATATTTGCATGTCATTTTTTTGTTAAAAAACTTGCATATCAGTAGCGAATTTGCTACTTTTGTCATGCGCTTTTTGCGGACAGCAGGTAATGCGCGCCTATTAAAGCTATGAAAACAAGTGAATTATGTAAATTGCTTTTGAAAAACGGATGTGAGTTGATTAAACACGGAGCAAATCATGATATATGGAAGAATACCAAAACCGGAGTTTCTTTTACAGTCCCGCGTCATGGGAGTAAAGAGGTTCCCAAAGGTACAGAACTTAAAATCAAAAAAAGTGCTGGACTCTTATAGGTAAAGTAATGTTAATTAATGTTTTAAAATAGGTTGTGAAATGAAAATTAACCCTGTAATTGAACGTGGGAGGGATGGACTTTTTTCTGCCTACTGTCCGGATTTTATCTGGAAAGATAAATATTCGTTTGGTGGGTTTGGTGATACCGCAGAGGAGGCTAAGAACGATTTTATTTCCTCAATTGGTGAAATGAGATCCATGTATGAGGAGGAAACAGGAAAAAAAGCCAAAGAATTGGATGATCTTGATATTGAGTGGAGGTATGATGTCCCTTCGTTGTTTGGCTGTTTCCCGTATCTCAATATCTCGGAATTTGCGAATAAGGCTGGTATTAATCCCTCAAAGATGAGACAGTATGCTTGTGGAGCGGCCTTTCCTAACAGTGTGACTTTGAAGAAAATATCAGATGCGGCACATTCAATAGGGAGCAAACTGTGTGCTGTCAGTATGTAGTATAATATTATCTAAATTTGGACTAATTTTACTATAGAAAAATGACAAGACAAATGTATTTGTTGAATAATATTGAAAAAGAAGCTCAAAAAGATTTTGATAATTTTTTGAAATCAAAAAACACTACCTATCTTAAAAATTCGCAGAAGGCAATAGATAAGGCTATAGGTATAGTTAAGAAAATTACAGGTAGAGTTAAGAAAAATAGAGGCGACTCCCTGACATTGATAATTGAAGCAATTAAATCGAATATTGAATTATATGGTTTAGCTGGACAAATCTATTCTTATATTGATAATGATAAATCATTAGAGTATTTTAAACGCTTTCAATATCACACCCTTAAAGGTCTAATAAATGCAAGCGGCGGGTACAATGATATGAGAGATGTCGGTGTCATTGCTTATAAATTTCGGCAGTATTCACAATATCTTCTTAAGGATTTAAAAAATAATGTAATTACGCTTAGTCGGCCTTGTTGCATGAATGACCCATTCGATAGTTTGTATAGTATTTGGAGTCAACCCGAAAATTTAAAATTCTGCGTTGATGATCAAAATCATATCTCAATGTTTCATAAATCGTTTGATTATTATAGGTTATGTTCTTTTTGTATTGATGATGACGCAGAAAATAATATATTAAAAAATATACTGATGTGGTCGCATTATGCAGATGGACATAAGGGCGTTTGCATCCAGTATAGATTGAAGAATGATTGTGTCAGTACAAATTTGTCTCCAGATTTTCGTCACCAAGTTGTTTTACAACGAATTAATGAACAAATAAATGACACTGTTTCCGTAAGGAATGCATCAATTCCATTAAAATTCTTATTTGCTCATAAATTCTCAGGTTGGCAGTATGAGAAAGAATCACGATTGATTTGTTATGATGATACCACAGAAAATGATCGTATTACTATTGGGTATGGTGAAGGTATAAGTATTGAAGCTGTATATTTTGGGCTTAATTGTACAGACGAAAGCAAATCTGTTATTAAGAAACTTTTATCAAATCAAAATATTAAATATTATATAATGAAATGTGATTACAACAATGTTTATAAAATGAAATATGAAGAAATATTTTGAAGTTGAGAATTCTGTAATTTTATACTATTATATGCCTTGAGGTTATGACTGTGTTGTAAGATAAATAATACATAAACCGGTGGGATGGAAGAAATAAAAAAGGCTGTTTTTTCTAATGATTGACGACTAAAAAAATGGAATGGGATCAACTCTTATATGACAGACTATTTTTATATTTTGTTGATAGTAAAAGATTTTTTTTGAGAACTTGTAACCAGTTTTACTAGGATGTTATACCGAAAACAAATAAATAACTTAAAATTATGTTAAAAGTTAAAGATGAAGAAGAGGCTATAATTAAAGCCGTTAATGGACTTTTAAAAGAACAAGAACAGAGTATCAGGGATTTTTTACAAGGTGCAGTTTATTGCTGGTGCAAAAACAGAAAAGAAGAATGGTTTGCTGCACGAGATTTATTAGGTGGAGAAAATTATCATTGGCAGGGAACGCCAATGTTTGCTTTGTATGAAAAATCACATGATGAGGAACAAGCAGGAAAAGATGCTGGTTGGTTATTAAAAAGTGTAATTAAAGAGGATAAGCGTACTTTTAAAACAAAGAAAGAAGGATTGGTTAGGCAATATTGTTGGAATGGTGAAGAACAAAATGATATAAAATAAAAGAAAGTTATCTTGCTGCTAATTAGGTGTTAAATAAGAGATGCCCTCTGGAATTTTGTGTAAATGAAAGTTAACTTTTCTTGTAATAATAAAGTGTTGTTTTCAGATATCTTATGCTATAAGACAAGGATTATTATGTTAGGAGAAATGTGTATTTAGAAAAATCGGCCTTTTTCATTTCTAATATATATTCATTTTCCACTTCCTGTGGTGTTCTGCCCTGTAAAGAACTGTGTGGTCGGAACTCGTTGTATTCCTTAATATATGACTCTATTTTACCTTCCGCCTCCTGCAAAGATAAGAACCAATTCGTACTTAAGCACTCGTCCCTGAAACTTCCATTGAACGATTCTATAAACGGATTGTCTGTCGGTTTAAATAAGGGGAGTATTATATAGAATATGGTCACCAACATATAGGAAAATATGGGGGAATTTTTGTTTGCATCGAGAAAATATATAATTTTACATCCGATAGTTCTGAAAAATGTAGTTAATGATCATTAAATTGAATTATTTGGTGCAAATATGAGGATAGAAAGAGATATAATAGGGCAGTTTAAGCAATGGAAGGATTCTTTGGACAGGAAACCTATCCTATTGAAAGGCGCACGTCAAATAGGGAAGACCTGGGCCATGGAAACATTTGGTAAAGAATGCTTTGATTATTGTGTCAAGTTTGACTTTGACCGTCAGTCGGAATTGAAGTCGGTATTTCAAGTTACAAAGAGTCCGGAACGTCTTGTCAAAGAACTGTCTCTTTATTGTGAGCAACCTATCGTGTCGGGAAAAACACTTATGATTTTTGACGAAATTCAGGAATGCGAGGAAGCTCTCAATAGTTTGAAGTATTTTTGTGAAGACGCGCCCCGATATCACATCATCGCTGCCGGTTCATTGTTAGGCGTTGCAGTCAAGCGACGCAAAATGACCGTTCCGGTAGGCAAAGTAAAGGTGATGAAAATGTATCCGATTACATTTAGAGAATTTCTGAGAGCAAGCGATGAGAAGACTTATGAATATGTAGAGTCATTGAAAGGAATAATTCATTTGCCTGAAATTATTTTAAACAAGTTACGCACGGAATATCGACGCTATCAGGTATCTGGAGGAATGCCCGAGGCTGTAGTGGCATTGCTTGAAGACAGAGGAATCGGAGAAGTGGAGTCCACCCTTAATGATATTCTTGATCTTTATGAATTAGATTTTGCAAAATATGCGGAAAGTCGTGAGATACCACGTATTCATACTATATGGCACTCGCTTCCTGCTCAGCTCTCTAAAGAGAACCGCAAGTTTATCTATAAGGTAATCAAAAGTGGAGCTCGTTCAAAGGATTACGAGGATGCGCTGATGTGGCTCGAAGATGCTGGTATGATTTATCGGGTTTTCAATATAAGCAAACCCGGGATGCCTTTGTCTGCCTACGAGGAAACCGACGCTTTTAAGGTATATGCTTGTGACTGTGGATTACTTCGGCGATTGGCACAGTTGCCGGCAACGGTAGTTACGGACCCGATAGCCAACTATACGGAGTTTAAGGGAGCAATGGCTGAGAACGCCGTTTTGCAATCCCTCATGCCACTGATGGATAATCGGACTCTCTGTTACTGGACCTCGGCAGGTAAAGCAGAGGTGGAATTTGTGTTGCAGTGGGGTGAAGATATCGTTCCCGTAGAAGTAAAAGCCGATGATAATATCAGCGGCAACAGTTTATCGGAATACAACAAAAAATATTCTCCCCGATACCGCATTCGTTTTTCCATGTTGAATCTTCAGTATAATGGCAGTTTGCTCAGCTCTCCTTCCCCCTTGGCCGGATGGCTGGACAAATTGTTCAGTTTTTTGAGAAACGGAGTCGGGAAATAGACGCAAAAAAGCGCTACAACAGATGTGTAACCATCTGATTTGTAACGCTCTCTTTCAGCGGTGCGGACGGGGCTCGGACCCGTGACCCCATGCGTGACAGGCATGTATTCTAACCAAACTGAACTACCGCACCCTTGGTTGGGGCTGCAAATATAGATATTTTTTTTCTTTTACAAAATTGAAAAGAAAGAGAAATGTACATTTCCGTATTTTTTTTCTTTCACAAAGTTCTGATGACCGGAAAAGTTATATGAATCCGGGTGTTCCAGTATAAAGTATCCGCCTTTATTTAAAATGCCGGATGCGGTTCCGTTGTTGTTATATGTTGCAGATAGAACCCTGTCGGGAATTGTATCAAGGCCCGGCAATTTATACGGCGGGTCTGCAAAGATTAAATCAAATCCTCTGCTGCATAATTTAAAAAAATCAAAAACGTTGCAATGCACTGTTTTAACGCTCTTTACGTTTAATGATAACATTGTTTTTTTTATAAACATAGCGTTTGTACGGTTCATCTCCACACATACGCTTTCAGCTCCACCGCGTGAAATAAATTCTGCGCTTATGCTCCCTGTTCCCGCAAAAAGGTCCAGCATGGATAATGAAGATAAATCGTATTCATTTTCCAAAATGTTGAAAAGTCCCTCTTTTGCAAAATCCGTGGTTGGACGTGCTTCAAAATTTGCAGGAGGCGTTATTGCTCTGCCTCTTAGAGTGCCGCCGATGATACGCATGATTACAATTTGGCGTCAGCCTTTTTTAGGTAAGATCTAAAAAGAGCAAGTTCAGACTTGTATGGAGTGCCATAAATTTCCAATGCCGTTTGCCTGGGATTGATTTGCTTTTGACGCAAAGCTTCCAGCAGAAAATAGAGAGCGGATGCAGAATCAGGTGTGTGAAAAGAGTTTGCCATCATTAATTTATCTCCCTGATTGATAGTTATATATGATGTCTTATTTGTCCTGTCAAAATCCAGTATTGCTTTATTGTATTCTGATATTTCTTCCAGCCTTTTTATATGGCTGTAAATAATCGGGCGGTCACCTTCCCCCGCAATGGCCGGTTTGCCGTTTTCGTCTGCGTAATTTGCGGAAAACAAAAGTGATGCGTGATGCTCTGGCAGTTCTGCGCAGCGGATAATTTCATCCGGTGCCGTAGCAAACTGCTCCTGCATTATTTTTTTCTGCTGTTCCGGTAAATTAATTTCTTCCGGGACAATTGTGAATTTTGTAGAACGGAAATAGTAATTAGCCATGGCAAATTCAAAAAAAGGCATCCGAAAAAAATCCGGACGCCTTTGTTATAGAGTGTTTTAACAATTATTCCCAGTTGCCGGCATTATTGTTTGGAGCCTCAACGTTGCCAACCTGAAGTCCCGGATATCTGTCTGTTTGCTCTCTTTCTGCATTTAAGTTTACAATCAACTGATGGTTCATTCCTCTAAGCAAAGAGTTAAACGGAGCTGTTGCTTCAAACAACGGAACATCAACACCTGAAACTTTCTTTATAACCGCCTTCATCCCAAATTTATCTCCGTTTGAGAATGGTATATATCTCAAAGAATCAGCAATAAAATGGTGATCTTTAAGAAGGGTGTCTTTTACAGCCATAACAACGTTCTCTCTTCTTACAAGGTGACGGGCAACAGCAAGAGAGTCATCCATAGAACCGATCTGCTTAACAATAGTGATTTGTCCATTGTTGTAAAAATCAATAAGAGTGTCCATGCTGGCAGTAAATTTTCCGTGCTTGGATTTGTATGCAACTTGCAGCGTACGAATGTCCTTAAGTCTTTGCTCAGCAATAACTTCTCTACGGGCTCTTTCTTTTTTAAAGTTGATAGGGCCTTGGATACTTCTAACGATTAGAACCGCCAGAACGATGATTACGATTGGGAATACAACCCAGCTTAAAACTTTTTTCATATTTCAAATATATATATTCTTTAAAGAATCAAATTATACCCTTGCAGGATCAAATTCGGGGGACAAATTTAAGAAAATTCTTCTTCTCTCACAATATATTTTTAATTTTGCGGCAACAATACTTCAAAATGACAATAACCGCTGCAAAAGTTGAAAAATTCATGCATCTCGTTTCCGGAGCGGGGCGTGTTTTGCTTGTAGGACATACTAATCCGGACGGAGATTCAATAGGCTCGCTTACAGGTACTAAGGCGTTTTTTAGGAGCGCTTTTCCAAAAGTTGTAACCACTGCTGTTGTGCCAACCGATTATCCTGATTTTCTGAAATTTGTGGACGCAAGAGGAGAAATTCTCAATTTTCTTGCTTCACCCTCCAGAGTTAAGACGGAAGTTAAAAAGGCAGATGTTATTGTTTGTTTGGATTTTAATGCATTGAGCAGGATTGACTCGTTGGGGGAACTTATAGAAAAATCTCAGGCTAAGAAAATAATGATAGACCATCACCCGCAGCCCGACACACATTTTGATCTTACCATATCTTCAGCGGAGGTGTCTTCTACTTGTGAACTTACATATTGGCTTCTAAAAAAAATAGGAGCAAAGATTGGAAAGAAAATGGATAAGGAGTGCCGCAACTCATTGTATGTGGGACTGATGACAGATACAAACAATTACTCAAATTCTGTTTTCCCCTCAACTTTTAAGATGGCGGCAGAACTTATGGATGCGGGTGTTGACAAGGAAGGCATTCAGTACAAAGTGCTTAGTTGTTTCTCTGAGGACAGAATGCGTCTGATGGGTTTCATGCTCCTTAATAAGATGAAGATTTTTC
>DAIRSJ010000006.1:0-45295 GCA_036804445.1 Candidatus Egerieousia sp. | reverse complement strand
TCATACGTGATGTCTATTCCCTTCCTTCCGTCGTGAGTCATGTTGCCGTTCGCATCGTACCTGTAGTTGGCGTTGCCCAGTGGCGTTCCGTTATATGTGCCTGAAAGGTTTACAAGTTTGTTGCCGTTATAGGTGTACGTGAAACTGTCCTCGGGTGTTACGTCACTTGCTCCGTAGCGGCCCAGGGTCAGGATGTTGCCGTTGTTGTCGTAAGTCAGGTTCTTTTCCGTGTACGTGGTTACGTCCGTTGTGCCGGCATCGACGTATCTGTTTGTTCCCGTCAGTCGATTAAGGTTGTCATAGCTGAAACCGAAGGTGCTCTGTGGGTTGCCGCCCTGAGTTACAGCCCATTCGCTGATGTTGCCCGTGTAAAGGGGATCCGCTCCTTTTTGTGGGTTGTAATATCGCAATTGCTGTGAGTAGATGTTTGTCTGGCCTGTATCGGCCGACATGCCCGTGGTCCATCCCTGAAGGTTGTACGTTATGTGCTCCGTCATGCCGTTGCCATCCGTCTTGGTCGTCTGTTTGCCAAGGTCATCGTAACCGTAGCTCAGCGTGCTTAGGGCTGTCCCGTTCACGGTGGTGGTCTCCGTTAAAAGGCGTCCTCTGTTATCGTAGGTGTAATAGCTCGCCTTCACAGTTTCCGTGCCTCCCTCTGCAGGGGTCTCCCTCTCCTGTCTGGCCGTGACGTTACCACTGAAGTCATACTTGAAGGAGGTTCGGTCTACCCCGCCGTTGATGTTCTTCTCCACCGTCTGGATCATACGACCGCGGTAGTCGTAGTAGAAGGCCCGTTCCGCATATCGGACCGTCGTACCGATTGTGCTCATGTCTGCGCTCTTTTCATACGTCTTCATACCCGTGGAGTCCCTATATCTGTCCTCCGATGTGACAAAGCTGCTCTCCGGCTGAAAGGCAAGTGTTGCATCCACCGGACAGCCGTACCGATATTCGGATATCAAAGTGTTACCGGAATTGGAATAGATTGCCGGATAGGGATTGGTTGCAAATTGTGACTCCATGAATGCCCTTGTAGTGGCAACGCTTATATATACATGTGTCCTTCTTCCAAAGTTATCATACCTTACAAGAAGCCATTTGCCGCCATTCCTTGTCATTCCGTCCTGAACAGCTACCATCCTATCGGCGGGATCATAGACAAAATATTCTACATCCTTTCCCGGCTGTCTTCTTTCCACCATGTTTCCTCTACCGTTGTATTGATATCTGTAGCAGTATTTTGCGGCATCGGCATTATCTATGTCCCAGACCGTCGCAGACGTGGCGATTTTACTGCATTCAGGCGGGATGACCCAGCGTAATCTCTGCATGTTGTCATAGACGTAGTAAGTGTCATAGAATGTATTATTGTCTTTGTATGTTCTCGACAGTACAATATGTCCATCGTAGTCCGTGTATGTGGCGGTTATTTTTCCGTCTTCATCTTTTGTTGTATTTTTATATAAGGTTTTGGCCGCGTAATAACCTGTTGCAGAAAGTGTTCCGGAGTGACTCACAGAAAACAACAGAACTTCTTCCCCCGCATTTGCATCATAGGTTTTTGTTATATATTTTCCACTATCTGCGGTTCTGAATATATTACCCACATTATATTCCTGAATTACCCTATTCAGCGATGAGGACTCGTACACGTTTTCATAATAAGTATATGTTCCCTCTCCATAAACGGAGTTTTGATAAAAGGCGGATTGTGAGGTAAATGGGGAGGTATCACAAGCTGCCGTAGTATCCGTTCTGACATAAGGCAGATAAATTCTTGCATCTGCTCTTCTCATATTATCATAATACATTGGGGTAATGATGTTCCCCCCGGAAGGAGAGCCTTTTACATTTATTGTCTGGGCAAGATCCCCAAAACCATCATAGTAGGATATATCTCTGACAAAATGCGTGGCACTGGGGTCTGTATATTTCGTGCTTTGAATCCAGTTGCCCTCGGATACATCCGAGGGACCGTCATATGGAGCCGGCGGACCTGGAACATGAAGGCCGGATTGGTAAATGTTAACACCTACACCGTTATTTCCTATAATTGTCAAATACCTCATATAAAATGTCGCATTTGGGGTAATGCGGAATGTGATCGTATTTGAAGTCATCTGAACAATGTGCATATAAATATCAAAACCTTGAGATTGAATATATTCCTCTGCATCATAAGCCGCCAGCATATAATCTCCCCCATAACTTTCATCAAGCACCATGTCATATGGACCTATCGTCCCTCCGGTAGAATCCAATTGCGCAACCTGGGCCGTGCACATTCTGAACTGCGAGAACCGTATTAAATCCGTTTGTGAAATAACTTTATAAGGCAAACAGAGACAGCACATTAAAATTATAACAATAAGCGATCTTTTTTTCATATCCTTATCTATTATCGGTTGAATAATGGTACTTATTTACAAGATGTCCATGATGATCAACAATTTTATAGAGCTTACCCTGTTTATTATAATCATAACGAACAATTTTTTGGGATGGATCCTTGATGGAAGTGAGCCCTATTAACGGTTTATAGGAAAATGTTGTGACCTGTGCTCCCGTGATGGCACGCAACGGTACGTCATAATCATCAACACCCGATGGCAACGGAGAGGAATCTATATTTGACAATCCGGAAACAGTTTTTATCTGCGCAAGAGTTGCATTATCCACTTTGGCTACTATACATAAACCTCTATAGCCCCATATATAGCTGGTATATATGCCGTTACGATCAGAAACTTCTATGATGCGTCCCTGCTTGTCACATTTATAAGTAAAATATGTTTCATAAGTCCGATTTTCCGGGTTATATTTTTTTAATGATGTTGGAATAACTATATAGTTTCCGCTATCCTGACGAAGGGAATCATATTGATACATTATTGAGGAAGCCGTGTCAAGACCGAATGTGGTTGTCTGCACTATGGGAACGGTGAGCATATTGCGGTGAATGAGGGATTTGTAGATACCTGTATTCCCTATATTATCCGCATATTTTGATGTTTGAATTTTTATATGATTTTCCGAAGTCTGCGATTGGTTATATATAACACGGTCAAAATCGTCATAGTCGTTGGAAATGGATTTGGAAATATTGCCGGATGGCGCATATTTTACGACGTTTATTCTTGGAATCTTGTCATTACCAAGAAATGTATTGACTTTTTTGGCGGTCTCGCCTGCCTTGACTGTAAGATAATAATCATTATCAATGGTGCCGTAAGAGTAATCGGTAGATTCCTGTAATAACAGAACTCCTTCCTTGTTATATATGCTTTTCTCCAGTAGCTTTCCTCTGGCATATGATTCCAAACATACCGGAGATAAAAGTGAGGCCGCATCGCTGCCTCCATTCCCACCAAACCCTCTGTACATAATAGGTCTGTCTTCTGAAACCGGATAGTCCGGTATCGTTGAATAATTAGAATAATTATACACGATTTTGCTGCTGTCGGAACTCTTCTCAATAACTCTGGAATATTCTACATTTCCTGTTCCATAGGAATTGACGTCATTGCCGGAAATAAACTCAACCGATTCCGGACCTAGTTCTGTTTGGCGATCATATATCAGGTGATACCGCGGAAAATAAAGTTGAATACCAGAACTCAGCATACTGTTTTCCAAAGTATAATAATATTTTTTTGAATCTGTCATGACATTGTCGGAATCATAATTCGCGATGCTTTTTATTCTCAAACCACCCGTTTGCACATTGGCATTGTCATTTTTCAGGTAAGGATAAAATCCTGTTGTATGGTCTCTTCTAACATCTTTTGAATAGGTATTGGGCTCATAGGATAAAATGGCGTAACCTTTTGTAGGATAATTGACCCTATTAAGTAATCCAAGTGATGCCGAATAATAAGACGCATCCCTGTTCACGCTCATAATATGTTCGTCATAGAGACTATCAATAGGAAACATGGACGGATCGGCAAAATTGAAACTTATATCTGTATTACTGTCAAGCCGGCCATTATAGTATCCCCAGTGATCAACGCTGAATGTACCGAACTTTGGAAAAGTTGCCGAAGATCCATTCTCAAGACCTATATAATCAAATGAATATTTGCCCTCACCGGAGATATTTAGCGTATCGAGAAAAGCAATA
Source organism: Candidatus Egerieousia sp. (assembly GCA_036804445.1). GTDB lineage: Bacteria > Bacteroidota > Bacteroidia > Bacteroidales > UBA932 > Egerieousia. The sequence goes on along the minus strand of DAIRSJ010000006.1, from coordinate 41,172 downwards.
TTATTGCCATACCGGGTATATTTGTACTTAAAGGAGCACTTTTTAATGGTATCTGAAAGACCGTTGATTATAGATATGGTTTTTAACTTGTTGATAAACCGACCGATAGTCCCTCCCGTGCTGTTTATCTCCTCCTGTATGTCATTATGCTGATAATAAGTAAAAACAACCCTCGCCGTACTGTCAGAAAAATGCACGCCTGCGGGAAGAGCTACAACTTTTAAAATTGGTGTAATTTGAGACCCCTGACTTATTCTGTGATAAATCGGCCATCCGCTATATGTCAATTGGGATTCAGTATTTGAATATAACGATACTGGCGAATAGTAGTCAACAATATATTCGCTATTGCTGTTCGGTTCATAATCAATGTACATTACTCTCCCGCCGGGTGCGATAACTTTATACAGATACCATGCATCGGTATAATATTGATCTGCAGTAAATTCATCTATATAACCATAACCGGTGGATTCTGTAGAAAAGGCATTGCTTTCCCCCGGTATATAACCAAATACATATTTGTATCCATCTCCCAGAGTAATGCTTATATAACGCAACTGATTATCACTTACGTCAACTTTTACCGTACCGGTGGGGTCACTTGTATTATAAAGGATTATCTTATTATTGTACCACAAGTGAAAAGTGCCGCTGTGACCCATAAAACTATAATGGAAGATATCAGGCTCGATTTCATAGTAGCCATTTGGACCACCCGGAGCCGATATGCAATAATGCGAAAGCACATCCATTCCATACCATTTGGGAATAAAAATATAGCTGGCATCATCATATGAAATATCCAATTTGCTCGTATTGATAAATCCGTTAACATATACACTGTGCTGATTTTCATCCTCCTCGGGATAAGATATGTCAAACGTTTTATTGGGGACATCACACTGATAATGCCCCTCATCCGGAACTCCTTTGATTTCTCTTGTAATGCAGCCTCCAAAATTCAATACCCAGTCATGCCCCAATGGACCCGTACCGACATTGGGCCTCATGCCATTGGATGAATAGCAAAATGATATGGGCAGCTGGAAATCCGAGTCACTGTAGGTATAAAAAGGGATCGATACGTTTACGCTACCCGTGTACAATGACGGCTGATTGATGCCGTACTTGATAAAACCCCATGTCTGGGCGGTGGGCATCTGAAATTCTCTACCGACACCTATTTGCCCGTATACTTTTGAATGTGTGTGAAATACAAGTGCTAGAGCCAGAAACAGAAGAGCAAGCTTTGCACGTCCTTTCTGCGTTTTCATAATTTTAATTTTAAGTTTAGGAAAGTTATAATGTATTTTATTGAAAACAAAAACATTAATCTTCATTCACTTTTCAGCCTACTATAACAAACCCGATTATCACAAAAAACCTCGGAGAAAATTCTCCGAGGTTTTTTAACATACATTGTTTTAGACTATTACATCATGCCGCCCATTCCGCCGCCGCCCATCGGAGGCATCGGAGCCGGATTTTCTTCTTTCTTGTCTGCAATTACACACTCAGTTGACAGGAACATTCCGGCAACTGATGCAGCATTCTGAAGAGCAATTCTTGTAACTTTAGTCGGGTCAATAACTCCGCCGGCAAGCAAGTTTTCATAACGGCCTGTCTGAGCATTGTATCCAAAATCGCCCTTGCCTTCTTTAACTTTTTGTATAACAACGCTACCCTCTTCTCCGGCATTCTCGCAAATCATTCTAAGCGGCTCTTCAAGAGCTCTTACAATAATATTAATACCCGTCTGCTCGTCTTCATTATCTCCATTAACCTTCTTAAGAGCATCAATGGCACGGATATATGCAACTCCGCCACCTGCTACTATACCCTCTTCTACGGCAGCTCTTGTTGCATTAAGTGCATCCTCGACTCTGTCTTTCTTCTCCTTAAGCTCAACCTCGGAAGCTGCACCTACATAAAGAACTGCAACTCCGCCGGCAAGTTTAGCAAGACGCTCTTTTAATTTTTCTTTATCATAATCGCTGGTGGTTGTCTCAATTTGTTTCTTAATCTGAGCAACCCTATCTGCGATATCATTCTTCTTTCCTGCGCCGTTAACAATTGTAGTATTCTCTTTATCAATAGTTACCTTCTCCGCAGAACCTAACATATCCGGTGTTGTGTTCTCCAAAGTAAATCCTCTCTCTTCTGATACAACAACGCCGCCTGTAAGAGTTGCAATGTCCTGCAACATCTCTTTTCTCCTATCTCCAAAACCGGGAGCCTTAACGGCAGCAACTTTAATTGTGCCGCGCAATCTATTAACAACCAATGTTGTAAGAGCTTCTCCGTCTACATCCTCTGCAATTATAAGAAGAGCTTTTCCGTCACGGGCAAGAGGCTCAAGAACCGGAAGAAGATCTTTCATTGAGGAGATTTTCTTGTCTGTAATCAAGATTTTTGGCTGGTCTAGAACCGCCTCCATTTTATCCGGATTTGTCATGAAATAAGGAGATATATAGCCGCGGTCAAACTGCATGCCCTCAACAACTTTAACCTCTGTTGATGTACCCTTTGCCTCTTCTACTGTGATGACGCCCTCTTTCTTAACTTTGCTCATTGCATCTGCAATAAGCTTTCCTATAACCGCATCATTGTTGGCAGAAATAGTACCTACCTGCTCTATCTTAGAATAATCACTTCCAACTGATTGGCTCTGTTTCTTAAGATTCTCAACAACTGCGTCAACGGCTTTGTCAATACCCTTCTTTAAAGCCGTCGGGTTAGCGCCGGCTGTAACGTTCTTCAAGCCTACGTTTATAATTGCCTGAGCAAGAACGGTTGCGGTTGTTGTACCGTCACCGGCCTGGTCATTAGTTTTGGAAGCAACCTCTTTAACAAGTTGAGCACCCATGTTCTCAAAATGGTCATCCAGTTCAATCTCTTTAGCAACGGTAACACCGTCCTTGGTAATTTGTGGTGCTCCAAACTTCTTATCTATAACCACATTGCGCCCCTTTGGACCAAGTGTAACCTTAACTGCATCTGCAAGTGAGTCTGCTCCTTTCTTCATAAGAGAGCGGGCTTCCATATTAAATTTAATCTCTTTTGCCATATCTATAATTTTTTAATTCTTTTTAATTGATTGTGTATAAAAAAAGACCTGTCGGGATTACTTGCCGATAACTGCAAGAATATCTGACTGGTGCATAATCATATATGTTTTCTTTCCGTCCGGAGAATTAATCTCTGTACCTGCATATTTTCCGTAAAGTACCGTATCACCTTTCTTTAATTCCATCGGCTCATCCTTTTTACCGGGTCCGACTTCAACAACTTTTCCCTCTTGAGGTTTCTCTTTTGCTGTATCGGGAATAATAATTCCGCCTTCTGTTTTCTTTTCAGCCTCTTTAGGCTCAATTAAAACTCTATCTGCTAATGGTTTAATCATGATTTTATGTTTTTAAATATTTATGTATTTTTCTTTTTTGTCCCGACAGGTTATATAAACCCTTGCAGGGACGTTTGGGCAAAGGGCAAATTAAATGCCAGCGGGATAAATGGGGTAAAATCTGACATTTTGACATCACAAAGTGCTATATTTGCACACATAGCGGCACAAAATATGTGTTGCTTTGCACAGGGCAATTGGTTATGACAGCAAAAAAAAGAAAGACGGAGGATGTGGAACTCATGATTTCAGATGATGAGAAATACATGCTTGCGGCATTGGGTGAATCGCGTAAGGCTTTGGAAGAGAACGAGGTGCCAATAGGCTGCATCATTGTAGGCGGCGGCTCCGTTATTGCACGCGGACACAATTTGACACAAACACTTAATGACCCAACGGCACATGCAGAGATGCAGGCTATAACTGCAGCCGCTGCATATCTTGGCGGCAAGTATCTGGACCGCTGTACATTATACGTGACGGTAGAACCATGCCCGATGTGTGCTGCCGCTCTTAACTGGGCTCAAATAGGAAAAATTGTTTACGGCTGCAGGGACCCAAAAAGAGGATTCTCTTTATTTAAGCCCTCTCTGCTGCACCCTAAGACAGAGGTTGTTAGCGGTATTCTGGATGGAGAATGCGAAAAACTGATGAAAGAGTTTTTTGCACAAAAAAGAAAAGCAAAAACCATCCGGAAGAAAAATAAATGACAGTCAATAAGATACAATAATGGGAAGTTTAACCGGACTGGGATATTTTGGGCTTTTTATCGGCTCTTTTTTGGCGGCAACCGTTGTGCCGTTCAGTTCTGACGTTCTTATCATTGGCATTTTGCTTGGCGGAGGAAATCCATGGATATCATTTATTTGTGCAACAACAGGTAACTGGATGGGAGGTCTTACATCCTACTGGATTGGATGGCTTGGCAAGTGGAAATGGATGGAGAAGTGGCTTAAAATCAAACAGCAAACCCTGGAGAAACAAAAATCTAAGATAGACAGGTTTGGAGCCGGTCTGGCGTTTTTATCCTGGCTCCCTATAGTAGGAGACTTGTTTGCAATTGCACTTGGCTTCTACAAAGTTGACTTTTGGAAATCTGCGCTGTTTATGCTTATTGGCAAGGCGGCCAGGTTTGCAGTGTGGGTAATCTTGTATATTAATTACGGTGATACGTTTATAAATTGGATTCGCACGCTGGAACCTTTTGCTTAAGTTAAAATTTTATATATTTTTGCAGTCCCAAAAGCTGCGGGAAGTAACAGAAGCAGCGCGTAAAATTGAGATATGGTGTAATGGCTAGCACTGCTGATTTTGGTTCAGCCAGCCCAAGTTCGAATCTTGGTATCTCAACTCTCTTTTTTAAAATCACATTTTTATGAGGCGAAAATTTTCTTTTTGTTCTGTTCTCATATCTGCTTGTTTTTTAATTGCTTGCTCTGTTTTTGTCTTCTCATGCAAGGGGAAAAGAGGAGGTATGGAGGTTGTTAATCCGGATAAATTTCCTCAGGTGCAAGTCCCTGATATGATTGATAACCAGGTAGATGCCGCCAAGTATTACGCACTCAATTACTGGAAAGAATTTTTAGACCATAACAGACTGCTCCAGCTTGAATACAGCAAAGATTCAACGGGAGTCCTCGGAGTAAGCGGCAAAGTCTTTGAAGATGCCTTTATCGGATATATCAAAGCGTTGCAGGCTGCCAATCACTACCCGACCGCAAATGCGGGAGAGAGGGACCTTATGAAAAAAGCCGATTCCCTTGCCGTTGCGGGGGATAAAAAATTTATCGGAAAAATCATAGAATATAGTGAGAAGTATCTGTATGAACCCAATTCTCCTTATTTGGATGAGCAGCTATATGTTCCTATACTTGAGGGAATTATAGATGCCAAGTCTATCCCTTCCGGAGAGAAGATAGGATATATCGCTCAATTTAAGATGGCCATTCTCAATATGATAGGAGCCCGTGCAAATGATTTTGAGTTTTCTACGGGAACTGAGAAGAAAAATCTGTATGACATAGACTCCGAATACACTCTGATTTATTTTAACAATCCGGATTGTTCTGATTGCATGAGAGTTCTAAATATTCTTAAAAATTCCGATGTCATTATAAATATGATTGGACAAGAGAGACTGAAGGTTCTTGCGCTCTATCCGGATAAAAATCTTGCCCCATGGAGAAAAGACAGAAACATGTTTCCGAAAGAGTGGATTTATGCCTATGACCCAAAAGGTGCCGTTAACAGCGGAAAAATCTACTCTTTGCGCGCAATCCCAAGCATGTATCTTTTGGATGAACATAAAGCGGTTATCTTAAAAGATGCAACTGCAGATAAAGTCATTGCCAAGCTGCAAGATGCATTGTATCAGAGTGATGTCATGGATGCAAAAAGCAAAAAGGAAACTGCCGCCGCAGACTCAGCAGCAACAGCCCTGGGATTATAAAACCCGTGTTTTAACTTTTTAAAATCTATTCCGGAATTATTTCCAGTCTGTGTCTCTTTAATGTCACGATAGTTTTCTCTATCATCTTAACAGGATGATAATCGGTTTTTGACTTTCTTAAGCCCTCGTCTCCGGTATCATCTTCTCTGTTTACAAAAGAAAAACCAAGAGAAGCGTTATGCTGTAAAAACTCATAATTAATTGTAGGATAAGTGCCTGCAACATCAGCAAAAGCCTTTTCTATGTGAACAAGAAATGTATTTGAATTGGTCATTTCACCCAAAGTGAATGCCACAACTTTCCCTTCCAGCCTCAGCAGCCCTCCCTTTAAACCAAGCTCTTTATAGTATTTGATTGCCATCTTGACAGAACACCCTTCGGCAAATAAAGAAGGATTGTGACTGCACCCGTATTTCTTGCACCATTCCGTATTCATTGCAGAACAATCCTCAATATTTGCATCTGTAATCTCCTCATATAGCCAATTTTGCGAGCGTTTAAACCTGGAGATAAAATTACGTTTGCTTTGATATTTTTTCCCTTTTAATGTAAGCAGATCGCTTGCATTATAAACATAATCAAAATTATTGCGATACTTCTGATAGTCAAATCTGCCCGGATAATAGTGCTGCAAAAATTCAACTTGTTTATCCAGCACTCCTACAAACACCACATAAGCGCCGAGTTTTTCTGAGTCTGCAACTATCAGGTCTATCGCCTCTTTCAGATCTTCATCATTTCCTTTGCCGGCGGGAAATAAATAGTACGCATGTTTTACGTCGGCCTCCTCTCCATCAGGCGCAGGTTTTATATTTGATGCAGAGGCAATCGGGTTTTCTATGTTGTCACAATTGGCACAGCCGTTTTGAACAAAAGGTTTCTCGTATTTTTTCTTCTCTGCAAATCTGACAAGCAGAAAGTCTTTATGGCGGGCAACATTAGTGTTAATAATTTCCCGCCATATAAACATAACTGTAAAATTGTAATCTGCAGAATCATAGTCTGAAGAGTGCAACAGACTGTTAATCCATTCTTTATCCTCCAGCGCAATATCTCTAAATTCCATATAATAACTTTAAAAACTCTCTCCCCCTCTGCAAACTCTATACCGTCACTTATTTAATTTCAAGCCACTGTTTTAATGTGGCAACGGCCTCACTCTTCATAGGCTCCGGCATATTTTTAATTCTTGAGCGGTGGCTGCCACCGGGAAGTATAAAGAACTTAATATTGTCATGTCCCGGATTGTGCGGTCTTACGGAAGACCACGGATCCCATTGGCCGTATATGAACATCATCTTTGCATCCGTAGTGGCAATGAAATTTGTCAGTTTGTTGTAAAGAGATTTGTCAAACTTAAATTTCTGCGCAGGCAAGAAAATTTTCTGAAGATATCCGTGAGTGCTATTTATAGTAAGCAAGTCCTTAAATGGCTCACAGTCATATCCGTAGTATCCCATTTCTTTAGCCGCCTGTACAAAGAAGGGAGCGTTTGCATCCCAGCTCTGAAAATAGTCCGGACCTACAGCTTCTACAAAAAAGTCAAACATCTCTTTATCCGTTGCGGTCTTAGGATTAGGAACCGTAGAGGTCTTTCTTCCCCACTGCCAAAAGGCAAATGTGAATTCAAGTGTGCAGTAATCATAAAGCTCAGGTATTGAAATCTTATACTGTAACTTGTTATCCCTCACATACTTCTCAAGCATGGGCTGTATGGTTGCACGTCTCTTTAGAAATTCTATCTGGAAATTTTTCAGAATTTCTCTGTCTTGAGCGGTTCCGCAGGAATCTCTGATAAAAGGCTCATGTCTTCCATCCTCAACACTTCTGCTGATTGGTCCTACGTAAGGAACGCTAAAGTCTAAATCCTTTGGATAAAAAGCCGTATAGGCCATGCAGTTTGTACCGCCCTTGCTTATGCCCGATGAGAACCATTTGCCTTGGAACAGATGCCCCAACGCCTTCCTAATAGCGTGCAAATCAGCCGCTTCCTGTTCAGCCGTCATATAGTTCCAATCTAAAGTATCCCAGGTAATAGTACTGTCATTCTGCATGAAAGGAACCGATTTATTAAAGTATCTGTGTTCAACTCCTATCATATTTGTGTTAAACATATCAGACATCTCTTCTCTGTAACGGGGATTCAAAAAATAATTGCCTGTATAACCTTCCGTAACAATTTCCGTAGGTTTGTCCCATCCCGCAAAAGCAACAACTACCATCTGTTTAAATGTACCTTTCTTAGGATTCTTATGGTCAACAGGTTGCGTGATAAAGAAAACATACTTGTTGATGAACTTGTTTGGCATCTTATCATCAACAAACAACGGCTTAATGTCAGATATCTGACCGTAATTTTCTGTCGGGAGCACATACCTGTTCAGCCACATCAAATCCTGAGGCAGCAACGAGTCCGGAGATGATGCTGCAAACTTCTCACAACAAGTCTTCTCTGCTGTTGCCTTGTTTGTTGCCTTGTTCTGCGCCGCAGCAGGAATCGCGATCATTGCAACCATGCAAACCGCGACAGATATTTTAAATGTTTTTAACAAACCTTTTAACATAACTATTTTTTACTTTATAGATAATTCTTTTCATCGAGTTCAACCGGCGACTTTAATCCCGTTTAACCGGCGACTTTAATCCGGGTCAGTTGGATATTGTTATGGCTATTGTAATTGCCAAAGATAACAATTTTAAGTACTTTTGCGACTCACGGGATTTAGAAAGAGATGAAAAATTTTGTAGAAGAATTAAAGTGGCGCGGAATGATTCATTCCATGATGCCTGGAACAGAAGAACAGCTAATGAAAGAGCCCACTTCCGCCTATGTCGGAATAGACCCTACGGCAGACTCTTTGCACATCGGACACCTTGTAGGCATTATGATGCTCAAGCACTTCCAGGCTTGCGGACATAAGCCGATTGCTCTTATTGGCGGCGCAACCGGAATGATCGGAGACCCTTCCATGAAGAGCCAGGAACGCAACCTTTTAGATGAAGCCACATTGCGCCATAATCAGGAGTGCATAAAAAACCAACTGTCGAGATTTTTAAATTTTGATGACAGGAATTCTCCCAACGCGGCCATAATGGTTAACAACTATGACTGGATGAAAGATTATACTTTCCTTGGATTTATCAGAGACATTGGCAAGTTGATTACTGTTAATTATATGATGAGCAAAGACTCCGTCAAAAAGAGATTGAGCGGAGAGGACAGAGAGGGAATGTCTTTTACGGAATTTTCTTACCAGCTTGTGCAAGGATATGATTATCTGTTTCTTAATAAACATTACGGATGCAAGCTGCAGATGGGGGGAAGTGACCAATGGGGAAATATTACAACAGGCGCAGAGCTGATTAGGAGAACTTCCGGCAATGAGGTATTTGCCCTGACTTGCCCGCTGATGACAAAAGCGGACGGCGGAAAATTTGGAAAAACAGAAAAAGGAAATATTTGGCTGAGCGCAGACTATACAACTCCTTACCAATTTTATCAGTTCTGGTTGAATGTTAGCGATGAGGACGCGCAAAAATTTGTCAAAATTTTTACGATGCTTGACAGAGATACAATTGATGCATCTATTGCGGAGCATCTTAAGGACCCCGGACAGCGCACATTGCAAAAGCTTCTTGCAAAGGAGATTACAACAATGGTGCATGGAGAGCAGGAGTGGAAAAATGCCGTTGAAGCATCAAATATCCTTTTTGGAAAATCTACAAGAGAAGCTCTTCAGAAATTAGATGAGCGTACATTCCTTGCTGTGTTTGACGGCGTTGAGCAATTCTCCGTTAGCAAAGATAAATTGAATGCTAATATATTGGATTTACTGGCCGTTGATACTCAGGTATTCCCGTCAAAGGGCGAGTGCCGCAAAATGATACAGGGCAACGGTCTTAATATTGACAAAGAGAAATACACGGACGTTAACGGAACGCTGAATGAAAAATTCTTAATCAACGGGAAATACGTTCTTGTGCAGAAGGGCAAGAAGAATTATTACATCCTAAAATTTGAGTAGCGGCATATAAATTAAGTGCTGTAAAATTTAACATTGTCATAAAAACAACTGTATATGGAAGTAGGATCAAAAAGACAGCAAAAAATTCAGCGGGAGCTGCAACGGCATCTTGCGGATATAATTAGAGGAAGGGGCATGTCTGCCTTTGACGGAGCTCTTGTTACTGTCAGCGAGGTGCGCATAAGTCCGGATTTCTCTTATGCAAAAGTTTTTTTAAGCATATTCCCGACAGAGAAAAAATCTCATGTAATGGAACTTATTGCCGCAGACAGCAAGTCTTTGCGCGGGGAACTGGGACATGTTGTGGCCAAGCAGCTGAGGATTGTGCCTGAACTGGATTTTGTATTGGATGAGACGCTTGACTATGTACAGCACATAGATGACCTTCTTGCCGCAGACCGCAAAAAATCAGAAAAAAAATAGAGGCAGTTGCGCGTGCGCATCTTGCCGAATTATAAGATTATGCATCTTCCGTTCTTTATAGCGCGCAGATATCTTTTCTCAAAAAAGAAACATAATGTCATCAACATAATTTCTGTTGTGAGTGCGTGCGCTATCGGAATCGGATGTCTTGCGCTTATCATAATTCTCTCCGTATATAACGGCTTTGACTCTCTAATTACATCAATGTATGAGAATTATATTCCTGACTTTGTAATTGAACCGGCAAAAGGGAAAGTACTGAACACAGATAATGCGGCTCTGCAAAAAGTTAAAAACATAAAAGGTATTTTTGCGTACTGTCCGGTTGTAGAAGAAAATGTGTTCCTGCAATATTCCAATGTTCAATCTATTGCAACAATAAAGGGAGTTCCCGACAATTACGGCAGAATAAAAAAAATTACAAACCACATTGCAGAAGGCGTATTCCAAACAAAATTTGGAGAACTTAATAAGGCCGTTGTAGGTGCCGGACTTGCCCAAAGATTAAGACTGCAGACAAGTTTTACGGACCCCATTTCTCTTTTTTTCCCAACCAGAACGGGGAATATTTCCATGCTAATGCCAATGGAATCCGTTGAAACACTGGATATTCATCCAAGCGGCATAATACAGCTGGAGCAAGATTTTGATAAAAATTCACTATTCATACCTCTTGATGCTGCCAGGGAACTAATTGAATATGAGCCAAGTGAGGCAAATAAAATAGAAATTTACCTAAGCTCTGCAGCCGGCGCGGGAGAAAAAAAAATCATTAAAACAGATAAATATAAAACTGTCGAGAACTCTATAAAACGGTTTATCGGGGCAAATGCAAAAGGGAAGGGACAAAAGTTTATTGTTAAAGACAGATGGCAGCAAAATATGCTGTTATACAAAATGATGCGCAGTGAGAAGTTTGCAGTTTATTTGATACTGTTTTTTGTTATTGTAGTTGTATCGGTAAATATTTTTGCCTCCCTTTCCATGCTAATAATTGATAAACGAGAAGATATTGGCATTTATAAAGCAATGGGGGCAAAAAATAAAACACTCCGTCAGACATTTACCCTGCACGGATGGCTTATTTGCATGTCCGGAGCAATATTAGGTCTTGTTCTGGGGTTGGTACTGTGTTTTATTCAACAACGATTTGGGATTGTGCCAATGCCCGGCAACTTTAAGTTAAGTTCTTATCCGGTTGATATTCAGATTGCCGACATCTTTGTAATCTTGGCCGGAACGGCTTTAGTAGGCTTCATTATGTCATACATCCCGTCACGTTCTATTAGAGAATAAACGTCATATAATTAAAAAAACAGGCCGCAAAAAATTGACAGCCTGTCTTCTTGTACTAAAACCTAAACCTACGGTATATAGATGCAAATACTTTTTATTTTGTTGCAGCAAAATAAAATAAGCAGAATTACTTACAATTTGTCCACAAAAAAACAAGTGACGCAAGTGCTTAATTCACACATTTTGCTCTCAACGATACTTTTGGATTTATTTGGCATAATATCTTTACACACTATTTTCTATATTTGCATAGGCTGTGGTTAACTGGATTGGTAGTGGTATGTATTTTAATGTTTGTTTAGGATTCAAACAGATATGGAGCTAAAAGAGAATGTGAATGAACGCATGAACCAGCCCAACTGCTGGTATGTTGCCCATATCAAAAATTTAAGCGGACCAAAAATCCAAGAAAGGCTTAATGAGCTTGGGATAAAGAACTATCTTCCGTGTTGGACAGAGGTTACTGAGTTCCGCGGTAAAGTGGTAAAGAAGGAGAAACCGGTTCCAATTAATCTTATTTTTATCTTTACCACCTACAACACTTGTCTGAACCTCATAAATTTTGAACCGATAAAGTTGAATTTTATGAGAGACTTTATGACAAAAAAATTTATGATTATCCCTGAAAAACAGATGGAAGATTTTATGTTCCTTCTGAATTTTTCAGATAAGGCTATAAAAGTTATTAACAGAGATTTACGCCCGGGAGACAGGGTTCGCGTAATCAAGGGAGACTTTGCCGGCATAGAAGGAGAATTAATAAGAGTACAAGGTCATAAGCGAGTAGTAGTTAGGCTTAAGGGACTCGTCTCTTTGGCAACCACATATATTCCTGGCAGTTTTCTTGAGAGGATTGTCCCGGCGTAAAATCAGACTTCAGAACTAGAAGAGTTAAGGGGGGAGTTCCTCAGATAAAAATTAGAATTTATGGATAATAATAATATCTATTCCGGACATGAACCGGTCAGATGGCTTTCATTGAGGCACTTATCACAGGTTGTGGTTAATTCTAAATTTGTTAACAGATGGTTTGTATTTGCGTTTGACGTTCTGGCATCCACCTTTGCAACCACTATAACGTACATAATAATCGGATACTTCATTAACTCTCCTGCGCTTGTTTCTTCATACCTGAATGTTGTATTTGTTTCATTGGTGGCAAGCGCTTCTGCATTCTTGATTTTTGGAACATACAGGGGTATATTAAGATATACCAGTTCTCAGGAAATTTGGAAATTATCTGTTGCCGTTTTTAGCAAATGCATTATTCTGTTTGGTTTGTTTGCGATTTTAGACGGAAAAATCGGCTTTACCATTGATCTGACAAGAATTCTTATTGTAGAGTTTTTGGATATTGTTGCGACTATGTCTGTTTTGGTTTTTACAAGAGTTGTGCTTGTATACATTTACAACTTGAGTCTAAGCCAGTTAAACAGAAACAAGATTAATGTGCTTATATACGACGATGGAGATAAGAGCGTTTTTGTGGCAAATTATCTGGCAAATACGCACTGGTCAAAATATAATGTCTGCGGATATATCAAAATGACAAACACTGTTGCCAAACATATATTGAGCGGTATCAAGGTTTATTCCGTCTTGAACATGAACTTCTTGGCACATATTGTAGAAAAGCATGGTATACAGGCTATTGTATTCCCCACCCAAATTTCTGCCGCAACAGAAAAAGACCGCATTGTAGAGTTTGCTATTAAGAATGATGTAAAAGTGTTGCTTTTTCCTCCTATTGATGAAATCAACAGCGGTACAAATTTTAAAGCTTCTCTTAAAGAGATAAATGTTGAAGATTTGCTGGGAAGGGATGAGATAGAAATCAACATGGATAAAATCAAGGAATTCCTTGAGGGTAAAAGAGTTATGGTAACAGGTGCTGCCGGCAGCATTGGCAGCGAGTTGTGCCGTCTGATCAGCGGATTCAACATTAAGAGACTAATAATGCTTGACAGCGCGGAAACGCCGATACATAACCTCATGCTTGAATTTGATAAAATCGTAAAACGCCATAACGCAGAGATGGAAGAACAACATGATAACCCGGAATCTTTGCTTAATGACTATAAAGACCGCTTTACTTTTATCATAGGAGATGTCCGCAGCAGAGTACGAATAGAAAAAGTATTTGACAAAGAGCGTCCGCAGATAATCTTCCATGCTGCTGCATATAAGCATGTTCCAATGATGGAGATGAATCCTTGCGAGGCTATCGGAGTCAATGTGCAGGGTACAATGATAGTTGCAGATAACGCCGTTAAGTATGGCGCGGAAAAAATGATAATGATCTCAACGGATAAAGCGGTAAATCCGACAAACGTTATGGGTGCCAGCAAGAGAATAGCAGAAATTTATGTACAGTCTCTCAGTCGCGCTATCATGAGCGGAGAGGTCAAGGGTTCTACCAAATTCATTACTACAAGATTTGGAAATGTGCTTGGGTCCAACGGTTCTGTTATTCCCCGCTTTAAGGATGAAATTGCAAACGGAGGTCCGGTCACGGTAACTCACAAAGATATAGTCAGATACTTTATGTCTATTCCGGAAGCGTGCCGGCTGGTATTGGAGGCGGCAACAATGGGAGAAGGATATGAGATTTTTGTATTTGACATGGGCAGGCCCGTTAAAATTGCAGACATGGCCAAAAACATGATACGTCTTGCGGGATATGAACCGGATGTTGATATTAAAATTGAATATACGGGTTTGCGTCCGGGAGAGAAACTTTATGAGGAACTGCTCAATACCAGAGAAAACACAATCCCTACTTCTCATAAGAAGATATTTAAGGCCAAGGTGCGTGAATTCCCTTATGAGCTGGTAGTCAAGAACCTGGATGAACTGCGTGCTCTTGCAAAACAGATGGAAATTGTAGAAACCGTAAAGAAAATGAAAGAGATTGTTCCGGAATACAAGAGTCGCAATTCCGTTTTTGAACAACTTGACAAAGTTATCTGATTTTTATTTGGCTATCTTTACTCTGCTTTTTAAAACACGTTACAAGAAGTATGTCTGATAAAATAACAATGGTTGACCTGTTTGGCCAATATAAAAAAATCAAAAAGGATATTGATGCCGGCATTCAAAAAGTTATTGATGCCTCTGACTTCATTCACGGCCCCCAAGTAGAATCATTTGAAAATCACTTAGCACAATATCTTGGCGTAAAGCATGTTATAAGCTGCGCCAATGGAACAGATGCATTGCAAATTGCCCTCATGGCTCTTAATTTAAAGCGCGGAGATGAGGTCATTGTCCCGGCATTCACTTATGTATCAACGGCAGAAGTTATCGGTCTGCTTGGACTTGTGCCCGTAATGGTTGATGTTTGCCGCAATACTTTTAATATCGCGACAGATTCTGAATCGATAAAAAAACTGGAAAAGGCTCTCTCTCCAAAAACAAAAGCAATTGTACCGGTTCATCTTTTTGGACAGAGCGCAGACATGTCTGTTATTAAGCGGTTTGCAAAAGCACATAAACTTTTTGTAATTGAGGATAGCGCTCAAGCCCTTGGAACTAAATATTTTACAATTGGCAAAGACGGACGCAAAAAAACCGTCGGGAGCTATACGGGAACTATAGGAGATATAGGATGCACATCGTTTTTCCCGACAAAAAACCTTGGCTGTTTTGGAGACGGCGGTGCGCTAATGACTAACAATGATGCATTGGCAAAAAAAATTAGAATGACTGCAAACCACGGACAGGAGGTAAAGTATCATCATAAAATTATTGGATGCAACTCCAGGCTGGACACATTGCAGGCCGCCGTTCTGGATGTAAAATTGACGTATCTAAATGATTATCTCTCTGCAAGATATGCAGCAGCACAATATTATACTAAAATGCTAAAAGCTCTGGACAGCGGAGGCGATTTCTTTGAAACGCCTTATGAATCGGAGTATTCCACCCACACCTATCACCAATACACTCTAAAGATTAAAAGCATCAGCGGTAAAAAAAGCACGCGCGATGCGCTTAGACAATTCCTTGCAGATAAGGGAATTCCGTCTATGATATACTATCCGCTTCCTCTGCAAAAACAAGAAGCTTTTAAAAAGATTTCAAAACAAGGAACATCTCTTGACGTATCTGCGCAGTTGGCAGACTCAGTTCTTTCTCTGCCCATGCATACAGAAATAACTCATAAAGAACAAGATGCGGTAATAAAAGCTGTTAAAGAGTTTTACTCTCTGTAAAACACCGGACTTTTTACCACCCGAAAGGATGTTTAGCAAGCGGCAATTTTGCAAGAGGATGGTAATCTCCCTTTAACCCTATGGGTTCTGCATGTCTGATGTCATAAACTGTTTGTATACAATTCTTTGCCTCACCTATCCTAAAGCCGCTCCCGTTAAGGATATTTTCATAACTCCTGGTGTGAAGTTCCGTGAAGCCTTTGCTAAATTCAAATTCACTGCCGTCAATTGTGACGCTTCTATAAGTTTTCTTCTCACCCTGCACGGCATTAGCGGGAAGCGTGGCGGCGTTAATACTTAAAAAATAACGTACCCTTGCACGCTTAAGTTCCAAAAAACCCGCAACTCTATCGTGAGTTTTAACATGTACAATACTGTTTTGAACCGGACCAAAGACCCATTGCAGCATGTCATACAGGTGTATGCCTATATTTGTTGCAAGACCCCCGCTCTTGGCCTCATCTCCTTTCCAACTTGCATAATACCACAAGCCCCGGGATGTTATATAAGTTAGATCAACATCATAGATTTTATCTTTTGGCCCCTCCTCAATTTTTTTCTTAAGCGCAACAATAGAATCGTGTAAACGCAATTGCAAAATTGTAAAGGCCTTATGTCCCGTTTCTTTCTCCAGTCTTTCCAAATCCTCTAAATTCCAAGGATTTAGAACAACAGGCTTTTCACATATAACATCCATTCCGTGTTCCAGACCATAACGAATAAATGAATCATGTGTGAAATTTGGGGTGCAGACGGAGAGATACTGTATGTGATTTTCCGTGTTTCTTAATTTTGAAATGTGACGCTCAAACAATTCCTGTTCCGTGAAAAAAGAGGCATCCGGGAACGAGCTGTCCAAACGTCCTACGCTGTCAAATTTATCATAGGCTACTTCCAGATTATTTCCCGTATCATGAATTGCCGTCAAATGACGGGGTGCGATATATCCCGCCACCCCTATTAGAGCAAAATTTTTCATAAAAAAGTATAATGAATATTTGATTTTCGTTGTTACCGGCTCAAAGATAATTCTTTTTAGGCATTTAAGTTTTCTGCTTTTTTTATGAAATACACAACAATGTCCGTGACTTTAAAAACAATGCATATTTATAAAGGTGCCGTAATGATTTTTCTTTTTAATCCCGACGGTTTTAAATTATTTTATGAAACAATGTCTTTGAGATATTTGCGGGCGTTGTTAATTTTTTTGTTAACAACATTTGGAATCTCACTTATAAAACAACATCAAATCTTCATAAATTGCAATCAGATTTCCCGTACATCGCGGACAAAGGTGTGCGGAGTTTTTTTGCACACATAAATTATGAAAACCTACACATACGAAGAAGCAATTCAAGAAAGTCAACGCTATTTTAAAGGTGATGATCTGGCAGCAAATGTCTGGGTTAATAAATATGCCATGAAGGATTCTTTTGGCAATTTATATGAATGCAATCCGGACCAGATGCATCACAGAATTGCAAAAGAATTTGCACGCATAGAGAAGAAATACCCAAATCCCATGACGGAAGAGGAGATCTATGACCTTATTAAAGATTTTAAATATGTGATCCCGCAGGGAAGCCCGATGAGCGGCATAGGTAATCATTTTCAGATAGTTTCATTAAGCAACTGCTTTGTAATAGGACATGATGAACCCGCAGACAGTTACGGCGGAATTATGAAAATTGATGAAGAGCAAGTGCAGCTTATGAAAAGGCGCGGAGGCGTAGGACATGACTTATCTCATATTCGCCCAAAAGGGAGCGCGGTGCTAAACAGCGCGCTGACCTCCACCGGAGTTGTTCCGTTTATGGAGAGGTACTCCAATTCCACACGTGAAGTCGCACAAGACGGAAGGCGCGGAGCACTGATGCTTTCCATCTCCATAAAACACCCGGATTCAGAGAGCTTCATTGACGCAAAACTAGAGGAAGGTAAGGTAACCGGCGCAAATGTTTCAGTTAAGATTGATGATGACTTTATGCGCGCCGCCATTGATGGTAAAACATACAAGCAACAATATCCTATAGATTCCGCAACTCCAAAAGTTGTTAAAGAAATATCGGCATCCGCACTTTGGAAAAAAATAATTTTCAATGCGTGGAAGAGTGCAGAACCCGGAGTGCTGTTTTGGGATACAATAATAAAAGAATCAGTAGCAGATTGCTATGCGGACCTTGGATATAAAACCGTAAGTACAAATCCGTGCGGAGAAATACCATTGTGCCCTTATGATTCCTGCCGTTTAATTGCAATGAATCTCTATTCTTATGTTGATGATCCTTTTACGGAGAAGGCAAAATTTAACAGCGCAAAATTCAGAGAACATGTTGGAAAGGCAATGCGGTTGATGGATGATTTGCTGGATCTGGAGATAGAGAAGATTGATGGAATTCTTGCAAAAATCAACAAAGATCCGGAAGCTCAGGACATAAAGAGGACAGAGATTGAATTATGGGAAAAGATTAAGGATAAATCTAAAGGAGGACGCCGTACAGGTTTGGGAATCACCGCAGAAGGAGACATGCTGGCAGCGCTCGGATTAAGATACGGTTCTGATGAAGCGACCTCTTTTGCCGTTGAAGCGCAAAAAATTTTGGCAATTGAAGCATATCGTTCTTCCGTAAACATGGCAACGGAAAGAGGAGCATTTCCTATTTACGACTCAAAGAGGGAGGCCGATAACCCAATGATCCTTAGAATCAAAGCTGCAGACCCCGCGCTTTACAAAAAAATGGTATCCGTCGGGAGGAGAAATATATCAATGCTTACTATTGCCCCAACCGGAACGGTCAGCATTATGACACAGACTACCAGTGGAATAGAGCCGGTGTTCAAACCATATTACATCAGGCGCAAGAAAGTTAATCCTTCTGACCAAAATGCAGTGATCACTTTCCGCGACGATGTTGGAGACTGCTGGGAAGAGTATTATGTTTTCCATCCAAAATTTGTTTATTGGTGCAGCCTGCAAGGAATTGATATTGATAAAATTAAGAAGATGAAAGCTTCTGAGCTGGATGCGCTTGTCGCAAAATCTCCGTACAATCTTTCATCATCAAAAGATATAGACTGGGTTGCAAAAGTAAAGATGCAGGGGGCCATGCAAAAATGGGTTGACCACTCTATTTCCGTTACCGTTAATCTCCCGACGGATATTACAGAACCTGTTGTAGCCGATGTATATAAAGCGGCATGGGAAGCGGGCTGCAAGGGCGTAACTGTTTACAGAGAGGGGTCAAGAAATGATGTGCTTGTCTCCACAACAAAAACGCCAAAAGAGGCGGCCATCAAACCAAAAGAGCGTCCAAAATCTTTAGAGGCAATTGTCATAAGATTCTTAAACGGACAGGAGCATTGGATTGCTCTTGTGGGACTTATGAACGGAACGCCTTATGAAATCTTTACCGGACTTTTGGATGAAGATTCACGCTCTATCCCAAAGAGCGTGGACAAGGGATTCATTGTAAAAGAGAAAGATCCAAAGACGGGAGCCAGCAGATATGACTTCCAGTTTGTTGATAAATACGGGTATACAAACGTTGTAGGTGGTATTTCCCACATGTTTAACAAAGAGTACTGGAACTATGCTAAAATGATAAGCGGTGTTCTTAGAAACGGAATGCCGATTGTAGACGTCATCAATTTGATTAACGGTCTGCAGCTGGATTCAGACAATATCAACAACTGGAAAAACGGAGTTGAGCGTGCCCTTAAGAAATTTATTCCGGACGGAACAAAAGATGAGAGCGGCAAGAAGTGCAGCAAGTGCGGCAGCAACAATCTTGTATATCAGGAGGGTTGTCTGGTTTGTCTGAACTGCGGTTATTCTAAATGCGGTTAATGGCTGGTTTACAATCCGTTGTAGCTTGTAATATCAGACCGTATATTAAAGATATTTATGATTTTATTCCCTGCGGCTAAAATAAATATCGGACTATATGTTTACGGCGTCCGCCCCGATGGTTTTCACAATTTGGAAACTGTCTTTTTCCCCGTTGGTCCGTTGAACAGTAATTTGCAAAGCGACATTCTTGAGATTGTTCCGGCGGCGGAGACAAAAATTTTTCAAACCGGAATTACATATCCGGGGGCACCGGAAGATAATCTCTGCATGAAGGCATATAATCTTATGGCTCGGGAATTTAAGTTGCAGGCTGTAAATATTCACCTGAGAAAACAAATTCCCGTTGGCGCAGGTCTCGGCGGGGGTAGTGCAGATGCAGCATGTACTCTTATAGGATTAAATAAAATCTTTGCTCTTAATCTGAGCAATGAAAAACTTGCCGACTTTGCCGCAAAATTGGGCAGCGATTGCCCTTTCTTCATCTACAATGAGGTGATGCTCGGCGTTGGACGCGGAGAGGTTTTAAGGCCGTTATTTTCAACGGAAAATAATGAGACAAAAGAGAGCGGCATTCAACAACTGGCAAGTGGAAAATACGGGATAAAAATAATCAAGCCGGAGTGTTCCATTTCTACCGGACACGCCTACTCTTTAGTAAAACCTAGAGTAGAAAAAGCTGGCGGTCTTAAACAACAGTCGGGCAGCACGGGACACAAAGCCGGCATTCAGCAACAATCTCTTGCGGAGCTGATTAAAGAACCTGTCGAGAACTGGAAAAATACAATTTCAAATGACTTTGAAGAGCCTGTCTTCAAGGAACATCCGGAACTCGCCGCAATAAAACAAAAACTTATTGACGAGGGGGCCGTATATGCCTCTCTAAGCGGCAGCGGCTCCGCAATTTACGGTATTTTCAAAAAATAATTTTAGCGTAACATCCTGTTTCTGCAGATATGCCGTGTTACAAAAGTTCTTGAATAGCGGCCTCAACAACCTTTAAATCTGCAGTGGGCTCAAAGCGGGCAACAACCTCTCCGTGCCTGGTAACCAGAAATTTAGTGAAGTTCCATTTTATTTCCGCATTATTCATATAATCCGGGTCTATCTTTGCAAGCATCTCGTTCATGCGGTCGAACTTTTTGTTATCTCTGTCAAAGCCCCTAAAACTCTGCTTCTCTTTTAAAAATTTATAAAGAGGAATAGTATTCTCTCCATTTACCTCAATCTTAGAAAATTGCGGAAATTGGACATCATAATGCAAAGTGCAGAAATTGTGAATTTCTTCATCAGTACCCGGGGCCTGACCTGCAAACTGATTACAAGGAAAATCCAAAATCACAAGTCCGCGGTCTTTGTACTTTGCATAAAATTTTTCCAGCTCTTCATACTGCGGAGTAAAACCGCATCCTGTTGCAGAGTTAATTATTAGAAGCACTTTTCCCTTGTACTGTTCCAAGGAGACTTCTTTCCCCTGCTGGTCTTTTACAATAAATTTATAAATGCTCATAACATCTTATTTTTTTGGGTTACATTTTTGTACAAATCTTTTTCAAAACAACTCTCTCTCAAGCCGCCGTCCGCAATCGGAGGCAGCCTGCGGCGATATCAGCAGCAATGTTTGCTGCAATCGGAGCAATGAGTAAACTCTCCGCGCAACCTCCTCTCTACCAAGTCACTCAACCTGCTGCGCAGCTCTTCATTAGAAATCTTTTCAAGAACCGCATATGCAAATGCCTGTTGTTGAAGCAATTTTGCCTCATCCATATTTATGCCTCTGGAACGCATGTAAAATAATTCTCCTTCATCCAAGCTCCCGACAGTTGCTCCATGAGAGCACTTTACGTCATCCGCATAGATGATAAGGTGAGGTTCTGAGGATGCCCGTGCGGTATCAGACGTAAGCAAATTATTATTTGACTGATAAGCTTCTGTCTTCTGAGCATCGGGAGCCACCAGTATTTCTCCGCTAAAATTAGAAACGGCCTCTCCGCCAAGAATGCCTTTAAACAACTGCAGGCTATTGCATTTTGGAGCCATGTGAGTTAGATTGATTTCTGTTTTAATCTTTTGCTTGCCGTCCGCAAGATACAATCCGTCAAGTTCACAATTTGCATGCTCTCCCGTAAGATATGTCTCTATGTTATTATTTATATCTCCGCCGTGCAGAGTAATCAACTTGAGATGAAAGGTAGCGTCTTTGCA
Organism: Candidatus Egerieousia sp.; assembly: GCA_036804445.1. Taxonomy (GTDB): domain Bacteria; phylum Bacteroidota; class Bacteroidia; order Bacteroidales; family UBA932; genus Egerieousia. The sequence continues at coordinate 19,307 of DAIRSJ010000006.1, read as the reverse complement.
AACCTCTATGGTAAAATGTGTTACATGAGAGGAGAGATTATGCTCGTTCTGCATTGCAAGGAAATCTAAATTTGCTCCCTCGCAAACTTTTATGTTAATGTTTTCTGCCGTTAAAAACTTTTCTTCTGATAAAGTATGAGAACATAATATGACTTTTCCCAGGGAATTTTTCCGGGCGGTTATATTAATATCATACTTTAATTCCGTCTTTTGAGGATTGGTTCTTATTGCAATTATCTGCAATAGATTCTCAACAACTTTTCCCTCCGGCAAATTAATATTCAGCGGAGCTCCTTTTTTAATTTCCCTGACACTCTCAGGCATGGAGAGTTTTGTGCTAACCCTGCCAAGCCTTGTATGAACGGAAAATTCTCTTTGAACAGGCTCTTTACCGTTTGCAGAATCCGTGCATTCCGCAATTTTATCATTTGAACAGACAGCATCATTACCGGAGCATACAAAAGAATCGCTATCCTGTAACATGCCGTCAACAACAAAATACTGCTTTGTGTTCTTTAGCGGTACGCGGCATTTGAAACTGCCATGGCTGTCATTTTGCAATGTGTTTTCCAACAGTGCATTAGGACAATCATTCGGTTCCGTAAAGTTGCCTAAATATTTGTAATTGTTATCCATTCTCCTCCTGCTCTTTAATCATCTCATCATATCCTTTGGTCTCAACAATATGGGCCAGTTCTTTTCCTGCTGTCTTTATGATTTTCCCTTTATAAAGAACGTGAACAATATCAGGGATTATATAGTCCAAAAGTCTCTGATAGTGAGTAATTACAATAAATGCATTGTTATTTGTCTTTAATTTGTTGACCCCGTTTGCCACAATTCTTAAAGCGTCAACATCCAGTCCGCTGTCGGTCTCATCAAGTATCGCAAGAGTCGGATCCAGCATTGCCATCTGAAAAATTTCATTTCTCTTTTTTTCTCCGCCGGAAAAACCGACGTTCACACCCCTTGATGAAAATGAAGGATCCATCTGAACAATGGCCATCTTTTCTCTCATCATTTTTAAATATTCAGCCGCACTCAAAGCGGGAAGATTCTTCTCTTTACGATGCTCATTTACAGCCGTTTTCATAAAGTTAACATTAGTTACTCCCGGAATTTCCACAGGATACTGGAAGCCCAAAAAGATTCCCGCCCATGAGCGCTCTTCCGGTTTCATATCCAGAAGATTTTTTCCCATGAATTTTACGGTTCCGTCTGTAACAATATAATTTTCATTGCCCGCAAGCACTGCAGACAAAGTGCTTTTACCGCTCCCGTTTGGACCCATAATTGCGTGAACCTCACCCGGCTTTACTACAAGGTTAATTCCGTTAAGTATTTCTCTGCCGCTGATTGTTGCGTGCAAATTGTTTATTTCCAGTAATTTTTCCATATCTCTTTCTCTAATTTATTATCTGTCGCGACAGATATTATTTCTTAACTGTTTCTCCGTTCATCTCAGAGGCAGCCTCTTTTTTCAACTCCGTAATCCTCTGTTTTCTGTACATTTTAAGCCAAATCATAAATCCTCCAATTGCCAGGAATACGTATGCAAAATAGACTAAAGGCATAAAACCAAGTCCGGATTTAAGGCTTAAGATAATATTTGTAATATCTGCTATCAGCCATACTCCCCAGCAATCCAGCTTCTTCTGCGCAGATAGCCATTGCGCCGCAAGAACAAGACCAAGGGCAAATGCATCAAAGTAAGGGAAAGTTGCAGGATAAATAAATACCGCCGGCCACCAAATATCTATCCTGGATAACAGATATCCCCACACAAACATAAAAATTACAACAGCTCCGGCAACAACCGTGCGTTGTCCGTTATTGTAAACGGTAACTTTAAGTTTGTTCTTATCGTCTTTCTCATTACCGCGAGGATGAGTCCACCTATAGTGTCCGTAAAAATTTATTGCCAAAGCTATCGGCTGTAATAACATACTGGAATACAGTCTGTTTTGAAGGAAAAGGAAAAACAGCAGGATGTTATACAAATACCCGAACCAGAAATTTGCAACCTTTCCCTTAACCGCACAAAAGACACACAGCAGCCCGACAATAACGGAAATAATTTCCAACGCACTCACACCTTGTCCAAAAATGGAGAATATAATATTGTGAATGCTAAAGAAACTAAATACAGTCTCCTTAATCCCAAGCAAAAAATGCATATTTAAAAATGTCCCCATACTATCCTATGCTCCCCTCCAAAGAAACCTGCAAAAGTTTTTGAGCCTCTACTGCAAACTCCATCGGGAGCTTATTTAAAACTTCTCTGGCATAGCCGTTTACAATAAGCCCTACGGCATCCTCAGCCTTTATTCCTCTCTGCCTGCAGTAGAAAAGTTGGTCATCTCCAATCTTGGAAGTTGTTGCTTCATGCTCTATTACGGCACTCTTGTTTGCACTTTCTATATGCGGAAAAGTATGTGCACCGCATTTATCTCCAAGGAGCAAACTGTCACATTGTGAATAGTTTCTAGCACCGGCTGCGTTTGGAAAAACTCTGATTAATCCCCTGTAGCTGTTTTCACTGTGCCCTGCGGATATCCCTTTGCTTACTACTCTGCTGCGGGTGTTTTTCCCGACATGAAGCATCTTTGTTCCGGTGTCGGCCTGCTGCCAGTTATTGGTTACCGCAACGCTGTAAAACTCTGATGTTGAATTGTCTCCTTTTAATATTGTACTTGGATATTTCCATGTAATTGCAGAGCCGGTTTCAACTTGAGCCCAAAATAATTTTGCATTAGTTCCCTCACATAATCCCCTCTTTGTAACAAGATTATAAATGCCTCCGTCTCCGTTTTTGTTTCCCGGGTACCAATTCTGAACCGTTGAATATTTCACTTCTGCGTCTTGCTTTACAACTATTTCAACTACAGCCGCATGCAGTTGCGCCTTATCTCTTCTCGGGGCGGTACAACCCTCCAGGTAACTGACATAAGCACCCTCATCTGCAACAATTAAAGTTCTCTCAAACTGTCCGGTGCCTGACGCGTTAATTCTAAAATAACTGGAAACTTCCATCGGGCAGCGAGTATTCTTTGGAATATAACAGAAGGAACCGTCGCTAAAGACGGCAGAGTTTAGTGTGGAAAAATAGTTGTCACCAATAGGTACTACGCTTGCCAGATATTTTCTTACAAGGTCCGGATAATCTTTGACCGCCTCTGAAAATGAGCAAAATATGATGCCTTTCTCCGCAAGGGTTTCTCTAAATGTTGTTTTAACGGAGACTGAATCAAATACGGCATCCACCGCAACTCCCTGTAAGACATTTCTTTCCTTCAGCGGAATGCCAAGTTTGTTAAATGTCTCCTCCAGTTCCGGATCTATATCGCTTTTAACGGCCTCCGTTCCGGCAACACCGGCAACCGGTTTTCCCGATGGAGCGGCATAATATATAATATCCTGGTAATCAATGTCAGGAACTTTTAAATGTCCCCACGTCGGCATCTTCATCGTCTTCCACTTTGCATACGCTTTAAGACGAAAATCCAGAAGCCAGTCCGGTTCGTTCTTCTTTTTAGATATCAGCCTGATGATGTCCTCGCTTAATCCCTTTGGTGCAAATTCTTGCTGCACGTTAGAGACAAATCCCTCTTTATACTCCTCGTTTGCAATCTCGCGGATTATTTCGCGGCTTTCTTCCATGTTTACGTTTTCTTGTTTCATGAGCTAGCAAATATAGTAAAAAACGTGCAGGGACGGGACAGAATTTGACTTGGTACCTGTCGGGATTTAAAAGTTTAACTCCGCGGCCTTCAAATAATCAACAGTCTTGTTGATTTGCTTGTACATCACAACGTCATTCCGGATAAAAGCAACTTGCCTGCGGTATCCCGACAGATACTTCTCAATGATAGGAGAACTCTTTAAAGGACGGCGGAATTCCATTGCCTGGGCGGCATTAAGAAGCTCTATTCCAAGTATCCTCTCAAGATTATCAATGATCTTGTGAAGTTTTGTGGCGGCATTTGCTCCCATGCTAACCATATCCTCCTGGCCGTTTGAAGAGACTATTGAGTCACTGGATGCGGCAAAGCAGTACATCTTGTTCTGGCTTACCATGGATGCTGCGGCATATTGCGGAATCATCAAGCCTGAATTCAAACCAGGATTTGCAACAAGAAATTCCGGAAGATTACGTAATCCCAAAATAAGCTGAGCTGTTCTGCGCTCAGAAATATCTCCAAGTTCGGCTAATGCAATTGCCAGATAGTCAAAAGGTATTGCTATAGGCTCTCCGTGGAAATTACCGCCGGAAATTATCATATCTTTTTCCGGAAAAATTGTAGGATTGTCTGTTACAGAGTTTATTTCCGTCTCAAGAACAGAGGCTACATAATGAATGGCATCCTTTGCGGCACCGTGAACTTGCGGCATGCAACGGAATGAATACGGGTCCTGAACATGAACTTTATGTTGTGCAATAAGTTGGCTGCCTTTCAAGATTTTACGGAATCTTTCTCCCGTTTCTATCTGACCTCTGTGCGGACGCATTTGCTGAATGCAATCCATGAAAGGTTCTATTCTGCCGTCATAGGCATCCAGTGAAATTGCACCTATTAAATCTGCCGTCCTGGAAATTCTAAAAGCATTAAGCACGGCAAAAACGCCGTTTGCACTCATAAACTGGGTCCCGTTAAGTAATGCCAAACCCTCCTTGCTCATAAGTTTAATTGGCTTCCAACCAAACTCCTCAAGGACATCTTTTGCTGTACGACGCCTTCCATTATAATTAACATCCCCCTCACCAATCAAAGGCACAAACAAATTTGCCAGCGGAGCTAAATCTCCGGATGCGCCAAGCGATCCTCTGTCATATACAACGGGCAAAATATCATTGTTGAAAAAATCTATTATTCTTTCCACCGTTCCGACTTGTACTCCACTGTGTCCCAGAGATAAAGCATGAGCCTTAAACAACAGCATCAACTTTATAATCTCCGGTCTGATTTCATCTCCGACGCTGCATGAATGACTCTTAATCAGGTTTTCCTGCAATCTTCCAAGCTCATCCAAAGAGATGCTTTTATTGCAAAGTGAACCAAACCCGGTTGTAATACCATACAAAGGTTCCTTTGATTCTTTTGTTTTTTTATCCAGATAATCACGGCATTTTTGTATGCGCTGCTTTGCCTGCGGTGCAAGCTCCAATGTCATTTTATCTTTTAATATTTTCTCTATAATAGCAAACGTAAGCTTGCCGGAGCCTACGCGGTAAATATTACTTTTCATTATAATTTCCGATTAATTTCTTTTAATAATTCGCTCTCTTTCTCACAAGCTTTTTTCTCCAGTTCATCCGCCTCTTTCTTCATCCCGGCTACATAGTCGGCATCTTTAAGAGAGCCAAGATTTATTTTAACATTTAGCAATGCCCCTAATACAGAGGAACGTGCAGCCATCATTGCAACACATGCATCAGTTACCGCATTGCTGTTTCCCTTGCGAGCAACCTCTGCAATCATGTCCATAATTTCAAAAGCGCGGCGCGCCACAGACATGGGAACTTCTGCGGCAAATTTTGTAGCTTCCTGAATAGCGGCGCTTCTTGCAGCTTTCTGCTCCGGAGTCTCTTTTGGCATTTTAAAACATCCAAAAACTTTATCATAAGCCTCTGAATCTTTGTCAACATCCGCTATAAAAGCGGCCTTGTTTTCCAACATTACTTTTTGGATTTTCTCCATCAGCTCGGCTTTATCCTCATAGCCCTTCTTGCCTATTGTAAGACCCGCCACCATGGCAGCCAAAGATGCTGCTATTGAGCCGTTTAAAGCAGCAACACTGCCGCCTCCGGGAACCGGATCATTGCCTGATACTTTATCTAAAAATTGTTTTACTGTTAAATCTACTAACATAAAATTTCTATTTTTTAATTAATTATTTCACTTGATAAAGCGTACCCTCTTTTATGACAGAGTCAACGCAGTTCATTCCAATATAGTATGGCAAAACGTGATAATCAGAAGAATACAACAACACAAAATCTCCCTTCTTTCCCTTCTCTATACTCCCGACAGATTCCGCTCTGTCAATGGCGGCGGCGCCGTTTAAAGTTAAAGCTGTAATTGCCTCTTCTACGGTAAATTTCATATAGATACACGCCAAGTCAAAAGTTAGGGGAATTGAACCGGAGAAACAGCTTCCTGGATTTAAGTCTGTTGCCAAAGCAACGGCACATCCGGAATCTATCATCTCTCTTCCTCTTGCATAAGGCTCATTTAATGCAAATGCGGTAAGCGGTAAAAGCGTGGCTACCACATTGTTATCTACCATAGACCTAATGCCCGCATCGGATGTATGAAGAAGATGGTCTGCGGAGAGAGCGTGGAGTTCTCCGGCCAGTTCCGCCCCGCCAAGAGAAATTATTTCATCCGCATGAATTTTTAATTTGAACCCAAGCTGTTGTGCGGCACTTAAAAGTTTTCTGGATTCTTCAATTGAAAAGACTCCCTCTTCACAAAACACATCACAGTTTTCTGCAAGATTTTCTTTTTTGATGATAGGCAGCATCTCCTTGATTAAGAAATCAATATACTCTTTGCTCCTACCCTTGTATTCTGACGGCAAAGCATGAGCTCCAAGAAAAGTTGAAACAACATCTACCTTTTTATTTTCATCTGCATTAAGACTTCGCATAACTTTCAGCTGCATAAGTTCAGTCTCCCTATCAAGACCATAACCGCTCTTTCCCTCAACCGTAGTAACACCCATCCGGCTCATTCTCTCTAAAAACATTGCAGCTCCGGAACGCATTGAGTCAAAGGTTAATGCGCGAGTAGCTTTAACCGTGCCGGCAATGCCTCCGCCGCGGTTCATAATAGACATATAACTCTCTCCGTTAAGACGCCAAGAGAACTCCTCCGCCCTCTCTCCGCCAAACACAAAATGAGTATGTGAATCTACAAAACCCGGCAGCAAACATTTTCCCTTTGCATCAAAATATTGACACCCGTCATAGAAACCGTCGCGATAATTATTGCGAGTCCTGCCTACATAATAAATAATTCCGTTTTTAACTTCAACCTCGGAATTATCAATTATTTGCAGCTGCCGCATTTCTTTCCCCCTGCGTGCGGTTCTGCCCAAAGGAGTAACTATTTTTGCGTTATAAATGATGATATTTTTCATGCCGGCTGCTATTTAGGAATTACAATTATTCCATTATTCTGGATTCCAAAACCTGTTGCATGGAGAAGTTCTCCAACCCCAGATAATAAGAGGCGGTATCAATAAGAGCCTCCATTGGAACGAGTCCGATAATTTCACTCCCGACAATACTTACACCATAACGGCGCGCCTCAACGCGTACCATCTCAAAGGCTCTGTAAAGTGCTGTTTTTGTGAAGTCTGTCATATTAATGGAAACTTGTGAAATACCCCTGTCTTTAAGTTCCACTCCCATTGCCTTGCAATATCTTAAACCGCCTCCGATGAAGCGAATTTTTTTTGCAATGTCATGTGCTATTTCCAAACTTGGAGTATTCAAATTAATGTTATAGGCAACAAGTGGCATGCGCGCTCCCACAGCAACGGTACCTGCGGTCGGATGACGCTCGGCTGGACCAAAATCGGGTTGCCACTCAGGCAGCTTTATTTTCTCCTCCATCCCCTCAAACTCTCCTTTGCGGATTGCTGCAAGGTTTTCTCTATGAGGAGCTGTCGCTGATTTCTCATATAAGAAAACAGGAATTTTATACAAATCCGCGATAGTTGCTCCAACCTCTTTTGAAAGAGCAATGCATTCCTCCATTGAACTGTTTCTGATTGGAATAAAAGGCACAACGTCCACGGCTCCCATACGCGGATGCTGTCCGTGATGATGATTCAAATCTATCAGCTTAACAGCAATTCCAATTGCCTCCAAAAGAGCCTCTTTCAAAGGCTCAGGTTCTCCTACAACAGTGACTACCATTCTGTTATGGTCCTCATCATTGCTATAGTCCAAAAGTTTAACTTTTGCTTTCCCGCGGAAAGGTTCTACAATCTTATCAATTTTTGCCTTGTCTCTTCCCTCGCTAAAATTGGGAACGCACTCTATTATCTTATTCATAAATATCTATTTCTTGATTTTTATAACTCTGTTAACTAATTCATCATCGGCAATATACGGAATTGTAATATGATACATGTCTCCGTTTGTCTTATTAAACTCCTCCGCTGTTTCCAAAGCATGTTCATTGCGAGCCCAGGAGCGTCTTGCAACTCCGCTCATAACATCCCATGTCATTGCAGAGCGCAAGATGTCATCTACTCTCTTGCTGCCGTCGCAAACCATCCCAAATCCACCGTTTATGGCTTTCCCTATTCCAACTCCGCCGCCATTGTGCAGAGAGACCAAACTCATTCCTCTTGCACAATTTCCTGCAAAACACTGAACGGCCATATCTGCCATTATGTTACTTCCGTCTTTAATATTCGCCGTCTCTCTAAAAGGTGAGTCTGTTCCGCTAACATCGTGATGGTCACGCCCTAACATAATCGGACCAACTTCTTTATTGCGGACCATTTCATTAAAGCGCAATGCGATTTTCAAACGCCCGGAAGCATCTTGGTAAAGGATGCGAGCCTGAGTTCCAACTACCAGATTATTTTTCTCCGCATCTCTTATCCAATTGTAATTATCCAAATCTTGTCCTCTGCGGTTGATATCTATGCAATCCATTGCAGCGTGATCTGTCTTTACCAAGTCTTCATGTTTACCGGACAGACACACCCATCTGAACGGACCGTACCCGTAATCAAACAGTTGAGGTCCCATGATATCCTCTACATAACTTGGCCAAATAAATCCGTTTTTAACGTCGCCGTCGCGAGCTATCTCAGTAACTCCTGCATCAAACACCGCTTTCATAAATGAATTCCCGTAATCAAAGAAATATGTGCCGGCCGCTACAAGTCTCTTAATTGCAGCAAAATGGCGATGCAAAGATTCATCTACAAGCTCACGGAATTTGTGAGGATTCTCATGCAACATTTTTGTGCGTTCAGAAAAATTGAGCTGTACGGGACAATAGCCGCCGTCATAAACCGCATGGCAGGAAGTCTGGTCAGAAAGCAATTCTATATTTTCATTCTTCTCCACTGCAAACTCCAGCAAATCAACAATATTGCCATGATAAGCAATTGAACACGGCTCACGACGGGTCATTGCTTCATGGGCTATCTTAAATGCCTCAGCTTTATCTTCCGTGATATGATTGACCCATCCCTGACGGTGACGAGTCTCTATGCGAGAAATATCAACTTCCGCTATAATTCCCGCAGCACCGGATATTTCCGCCGCTTTTGACTGGGCACCGCTCATTCCTCCCAAACCGGAAGACACAAACAGATGTCCTCTCAAATCTCCGTCCTGCGGAATGCCAAGCTTTAATCTTCCGGCATTCAGCAAAGTATTGAATGTTCCATGCACAATTCCCTGCGGGCCGATGTACATCCAGCCTCCCGCCGTCATCTGACCGTAGTTGGCAACGCCAAGCTGCATAGCGGTATGCCAATCTTCCTGATTATCAAACATTCCAACCATCATGGCATTTGTAATGATAACACGCGGAGCATCCGGGCGAGATTTAAATAATCCAAGCGGGTGACCGGATTCCACAACAAGCGTCTGGTCTTGAGTCAATTCAGTAAGATATTTTTTTATCAGACGGTACTGCATCCAGTTTTGACATACCTGTCCGGTCTCTCCATAAGTAACTAATTCATAAGGATATAAAGCGATATCAAAGCAAAGATTATTATCAATCATTACTTGAAAAGCCTTCCCTTCTATGCATTTTCCTTCATATTCATCAATCGGTTTGGCTTTCAAATCCCCCTGAGGCCTAAAGCGATAACCGTAAATTCTGCCGCGTGTATAGAGCTCTTCCATGAATTCCGGGGCAAGTTTCTCATGAAGTTCTTTTGGTATATAGCGCAATGCGTTTTTTAAGGCAACTTTTGTCTGCTCCCGGTTAAGTGTATAACCACGGTCCGGGGCTCTGCGAATGCCCTCCGCGAATGTCGGGTATTCCGGAAGATTATTATCAAGTGTAAATTCCATGACTTTAATTTTAAATCGCAATAAAAATACAACATTTATTAACAATTATTGCAATTTTTAAGATATTTTAATTGAAAATCATGCCTGCGAGCGGTTTTGCTTGCGGTCATGTTGATATCAGATACGCCTAAGACGGGCAATAAGCTCGTCACCAAGGGCTTGCTTATTCTCAATGTGTTTTAAGATAGCCTTGACAAACGTATTGCTCTCAAAATCTCCCCTTACACTTTCAAAGTCTTCTATCTTAGTATCCCTTGTTCCGTCAACACCAAATCCGGTCATTGACTGCATAGAAAATTCCTTGCGGGCGTCATCATAGATCTTATTATCCAACCCTATCACCGCGCTTTGCCAATCCTTCACAATATCAATTATCTGCTTTGCAGTAATACTGTCGGGACTAATATTATAAACATCTTGAATTTTTGAATAAACCCATGTCCATTCATAAGAGTAATAATTGTCATTCATCTTTGCAAAGTGCTTATTGATGTTTTTTAATCTGTCAATTTCTCCATTCTCAATTCCGTCAAGCAGTTTTGCAATCTCACTCTGAGGTACAATAAGACCGGACACATCCACCCAATCTCCGGTCCCGATAATCGTATCCGGTTTAAGGCGTTCTCTAATTTGCTCATCACAGGTAAACTGTATTCCCTCCAGACGCTTGATAATTGAATTGCCCATAAATTTATGAATTGCCGTTTCATAAAATTTAATGCCCCTGAAAAGTGCCGGACTTTTAATCTTTGCACTCTGATATGAGTAAATTTCTGAAGTCTCCCCGGATACGCGGACAAGTTCTTTAAGTATCAGGCGACCCTTCATCATCTTCTGAATCGTATACGGACTCAACAGGTTGTAATTAATGAAATCCAATCTATTGGGATCTGTACGATTATCTCTTTTAGGCCATTTTTGAGCATCTCTTATTGTCCCGACGCTTCTTAAGTTTACACCGGGAACAAGGTATGTTGTATTGCCCTGCTCTATCAAATATGAGAATGGCAAATCTGATGTATCCGCGTGACTTACATGCCTTCCCATAACTAAAGAAAAGGCTCCGACTCTGGCGGGCCAAAGTATGTAGGAGTCAGATGTTGTTTTTGAGCCTCTCTCCAAAGTACCTTGATGAATCGGACCAAGCTTGTACATATGATTGCTCTGATTGGAACCGGAACCGGCATTCATAAATGAAAACATTCCGGCAATCAAAAGAGTTGATTTATGATGGGTAACGGTAAACGGCCCGGCAAAAATTGCACAAGCTTCTCCGTTTTCTCCCTGGCAATTACTAAAGAAAAGGGAGTCTGATGCAGAATAATTATGCCCAAGCAGACAAGCCTGACCTACAAAACAGCGGCTTAATGTAGTGCCGTCCGTGACACTTGAACCTGAAGATATTATGAAATCTTCACATATTACGTTTGCCCCTATCAAGACCGGCGCCGCCTCATTACAGTTGATGCTGCCGTTATCCAGACGAGACGCTCCATTGATTGAACAGTAATCTCCTATCCTTACGTTTTTTATTACACCGGCATTTTTTATTCTGGCAAAAGAGCCAATGGTTCCGGTGGATGAAGCATGCTTATTAGAGTAATAATCAGTAATTTCCTTCATTCGCTGAATAAGTTTGGGACGATGTCTGTAAAGAGCGATAATGTAAGCCTGGTGGGCAGAAAGCTTATCGCTTATAAAAACCTCTCTGCCTCCCGTTTCATTAAGAACGGATGCCGCAACTCCATTTCCGAAAGTGGAAACCCCGTCCACATATATCAATCCAACATTCTCTATAAGTGTATGATCTCCAATAATATAATTGGCTATATAGTTATGTATTTTTTCAATGCAGCAATTGTCACCGACAGTAACATTGTGTAATGCCGCATATTTTAGCTGGCTATGTTTTTTTATTCCGCCCGGCAGAATGAATGAATCTTCCATTACGCCCAAGTAAATTGTACCTGAAAATTGTACGCAGCTTACATATTCCGTCGTAAAGTTTTCAGCAATATTAATATTATTCCAATCCTCTGCGGTACAGAATTGTTTCTCCAGCCGGAGTATTTCATTTCCGGTTAGTTTGCGATAATTTTTGTCCATAGATAGTTTTACTTTAATATGGTTAGTTTGGCCCCTCTCTTTTATGTAAATTTATATAATTTTTCTCATTTCCTATAACAATCTAATAATACACCCTCAAGTTCCTCTTTTACCACAAACGTATACGTACAAGCCGGACAAAGAGTGCGGACATGCCGGCGAGAGAGGAGCATTGTTTAGTTTTAAATAAATATCTTTGCAACAATAAATCAGAAAAACATGGCAGAAAAACAAAATAAAGCGGCAAAAATACCGCAAAGAACAGAAATCAAAGAGCTTGGCAGAATTGCGGCCCTGGATAAACTATTTGAAAAAACCACATATAAAAACAGTGATGTTCAACTGCTGAGCAACACTGATTATTACTATATGACCGCCAATCGCATAATGATGGAAGGCGTTGATTTTGACTTAACTTACACGCCCATCAAATATTTGGGCTACAAGATGGGAATTTATGCAATGGGACCGCTATACGCCCGTAACTATGCACCGTACGTCTTAAATTTCAACGTAGGAATCTCAGCAAAATTCAGCTATGAAAATGTAGATTGGCTTTGGGCCGGAATACAGGCCGCAGCAAAAGAACATAATATTTCTAATGTCACAATAGATTTAAGTTCCTCTATGACAGGACTTATCATAAGCTGTACATCTGTCGGGAGGCAAGAGAAAAAAATAGTTGATACATGGCCAAAGACGGATAAAACATCTTTACTGTGCGTAACTGGGAATTTGGGTGCCGCCTATATGGGCCTGCATGTGCTTGAAAGAGAAAAAGTTGCTTTTGGAAAAGTACCGCCGGAAAAAATGAAAGATTATAAGCAGCCGGATTTAAGCAAATACAAATATATTCTCGGCCAATATCTTACACCGGAAATAAACAACAAGTGCATAGAGAATTTTAAAGAGGCGGGATTTTATCCGTCAACGGGATACTTCATTACCAGAGGTTTAGGTGATACAATAAAACAGCTTTGTAAAGAGACGGGGTTTGGCGCAAAGGTTTATCTGGATAAAATTCCCATTGCTCCGGAAAGCCGTGCAATGGCGGATGAGATTGGAATTGACATAATTACATCCGTTATAAACGGAGGAGATGATTACCGCCTTCTATATGTTGTGCCGCTGGAACAGCATGAGCAACTGCACAAAGAGATGGGAGACTTGGATGTAATAGGTCATCTGTGCCCGGCAGAAAACGGGACGTCATTAATTACACCGGACGGCAGAAGCCTGGAAATCAAAGCTCAGGGTTGGAATTAACATCACTGCGGCTTACATGCTGACAGACGTGACTGCCTTATATTTAATGTCCATTTTTTCAAGTTCTTCCAGCAGCGGCCTATCTACATTGACCTTTTTTGAGGAGGCATAATTTAAACGGATGCTCCTCTCCGCTTCAGTTATAACAATATTAAGCGGAGTTGTGCCCTTATTCTCCTTAATACTGTTAACCAGGTCTTTACGGTAATTTTTATCCAATTTCTCTGACTGAATATACAACGTCAGACCCTTCATAAACTGCTCCTTTAGATTTGCCAGAAAAGTTATTTTTTGAATTCTGATTTCATAATCAGTCTCTGAATTATACCTCTTCCTAAGCTTGCACTTTATAAACAAAGCGGCTCCCTGATTTAAAAACGGAAGAAATGTTTCAAAGTCTTTTCCAAATACGGAGAATTGCATTATCCCGGCATAATCCTCTAAAGTCATTGAAGCAAAAGGTTTTCCGCTTTTCTGTGAAACTTTTTTTGTTAGAGATGAAACAATACCCCCCACATAAAAATCTCTATCTGCCAATGAAGGATTATTTTTTACCTGCTGTACAAGAGCAGATGCCTGAACAAGATTGTATGAGGTAAAATTATCTATCTCAAATTTGTACATATCAAGAGGATGTGAAGAAATATACATTCCCACCATCTCTTTTTCCTTCTCCAAAAATTCAAGATTATTTATATCCTCTTTTGCTGCGGGAATTTCCGGAGTCTGGGCCTCAAAACCCGTATCGGTATCTCCGAACAAAGAGCCTCCGTTATCTTCTTTCTTATTGACTATCTGAGAATAACGCACAAGCGCATCCAGAAAAATCTCCCCTTTTGAATTCTCGGAAAAATACTGGTCACGACGGATTTCAGGAAATGAAGAATCAAATGCTCCGGCATAAGCCAAAGACTCTATTGTCTTTCTGTTGATGTTTCCGTTGCCCGCCTTCTCTGCAAAATCAAAAATAGATTTGTACGGAGCATTATTGATAATAATCTCGGATGCCGCTCCTCCGACACCTTTGATTGCGGCAAGTCCAAATCTGATTTCATTATCTCCCGTCACTGTAAAATCAACCCCGCTCTCATTGACATCCGGCCCTAATACTTTTATTTTCATCCTTTTACACTCATCCATCAACTTGGAAATCTCCGCAATATCTCCAAGATTCTTACTCATGTTGGCAGCCATAAACTCAGCCGGATAGTGCGCCTTAAGCCAAGCCGTCTGATAAGCTATCCAAGCATAACACGTTGAGTGTGATTTGTTAAACGCGTATTTGGCAAATTCCTTCCAGTCATTCCATATCTTTTTCAACTGCTCCTCTTTGTATCCGTTGGCAACACCACCCTTCATAAACAACTCCTCCATCTCCATCATCTTATCTATCTTCTTCTTACCCATTGCCTTACGCAGTCCGTCTGCTTGCCCCTTGGAGAAACTTGCAATCCTCTGGCTCAGCAACATGACCTGCTCCTGGTATACAGTAACACCGTAAGTATCGGAGAGAATATCCTCCATTTCCGGCATTTCATATACAATTTTTGTCCGTCCGTTTTTCCTGTTAACAAAATCGGGAATGTACTGCATGGGTCCCGGACGATACAATGCATTCATTGCTATCAAATCCTCAAACCTATTGGGTTTTAACTCTCTAAGCCACTTCTGCATTCCCGGACTTTCAAACTGGAACACCGCAACCGTATCACCCTTGCCGAAAAGTTTAAACGTTGCCTTATCATTCAGCGGCAGCGTATCAACATCAACATCAATCTTTTTGCTCTTCTTAATATTTTCAACTGTTTCCTTTAAAATGGACAATGTCCTCAAACCAAGGAAATCCATCTTAAGCATGCCGACATCCTCTATATCCGACCCTTCATACTGGGACACCCAAATATCATTGCCGGTGTCTTTGTCTTTTGCAATACTAATAGGGATATGCTCGCTTAACTTATCGCGACCTATAATCACAGCGCAGGCATGAACTCCGGTATTTCTAACCGTACCCTCCAACATGCGGGCATATTTCATTGTCTCTCCAACCTCCGGAGTCTCAGGATGTTCATACTCCTGCCTAAACTCAGGTACAAGCTTAAGGCAATTGTCAAAGTTCACGGAAACTTTTTTAGAATCCGTCTCCTCCGTACCGTCCGGACGCTTGACTTTTACCTGCTCCTCCGGAAAACTTGACGGTACCATTCCGGCAAGTTTGTTGGCAACAGCCAGCGGAACATCCTCTATTCTAGCTATATCCTTAATTGCACTCTTAGTTGCCATTGTACCAAAAGTGACAACATGGGATACGTGGTCTTTACCATATTTCCCTTCCACATAGGCAAGCACATCACTGCGGCGCTCCTCCTCAAAATCAATATCGATATCAGGCATGGAGATTCTCTCCGGATTTAAGAAACGCTCAAACAAAAGGTCATACTTTATAGGATCTATCTTTGTGATTCCAAGGCAATAAGCAACAACGCTTCCGGCAGCGGAACCTCTACCCGGTCCAACCCAAATACCCCTTGCTCTGGCCGCATTTATAAAATCTTGAACTATCAAAAAATAATCAGGAAAACCCATTCCCTTAATTGTCTGCAGCTCAAAATCTATCCTGTCCTTCAACTTTGGAAGCATATTGGGATACCTGGTCTCAGCGCCTTTATAAACCAAATCTCGCAGATAATCATTGGAATCGGAATACCCGTCCGGCAGTTTGAAAATCGGAAGTATGTGGTCATGGTCAATATCGTACTCCTCCACTTTTGCGGCAACTTCCAATGTGTTGGCAATAATCTCCGGATGAGTTATATGCATGGCAGCCATTTCTTCTGCCGTCTTCATGTATTCCTGCTGCGTATAGTGCATTCTGTCAGCATCAGTTACACGCGCGTTAGTGTTAATGCAAATTAATCTATCGTGAGCCGGACCGTCCTCCTTATTTACAAAGTGGCAATCATTTGTAGCAATACATTTTATTCCAAGTTTTTCACTTAACTTAAATAACCCTGCATTTACAATTTTCTGCTTCTCAAACACTTCCTGGCTTTGTCCGGGGACTTCCGTGCGGTGCTGCTGAATCTCAAGATAATAATCTTCTCCAAAAATTTTCTTAAACCAAAGCGCAGATTTTTCCGCTTCTTCCATATTTCCCGCCGCAATCAAACGCGGCAACTCACCTCCAAGACAAGCGGAAGATGCTATAAGATTTTCATGATACTTCTCAAGTATCTCTCTGTCTACCTTTGGTTTATAATAAAAACCCTCTGTCCATCCTATAGAGACAATTTTTACAAGATTATAATAACCTTCAATATTTTTTGCAAGTAAAATCAAATGATATGCACCCTGATCTTCCTTACCCCTTTTTACAAATCTGCCCTCCGGATTTACATACACTTCACATCCAACAATCGGCTTAACCACTCCTTTAAACTTTTTTGCAGTCTTAAGGAATTCCTTGACCCCAAACATGTTGCCGTGGTCCGTCAAAGCCATTGCAGGCTGATGGTCCGCCGCCGCTTTCTTAAAATAATTCTCTATTTTTCCCTCTCCGTCAAGAATGGAATAGTAAGAGTGAAGATGTAAGTGAACAAATTGCATTATTTTTCTCCCGACAGTATGTTTTTAATTAAGTGTCAATTATTCCGTTTTGTTTGTTGCGCTCTTGCGTTCATTATTTAAATAAGAGCTTCTCCCGTCATTTCCTTTGGCTGCTGTATTCCCATAAGTTTCAGAATCGTAGGAGCAATGTCACACAGCCTTCCGTTCTTAACGCATTTAACATCATCGTCAACAACAATAAATTGAACCGGGTTCAAAGAGTGCTGCGTATTTGGAGACCCGTCGGGATTAACAGCGCAATCGGCATTACCGTGGTCAGCTGTAATAAGTACGGTATACCCGTTTTCGCGCGCAGCCGCAACAACCTCTTTTACAAGGCCGTCAATACATGTAACGGCCTTCTCTATTGCGGCAAAAACACCGGTATGCCCAACCATATCTCCGTTGGCAAAATTGAGAATTATCATATCCTCTTTTTTAGTCTTGATTGCCGCAATTAATTTCTCCGCAACTATCGGCGCGCTCATCTCCGGCTGCAGATCATACGTTGCAACTTTTGGAGAAGGAACCAGGATTCTGTCCTCATTCTTAAACGGTTCCTCCCTTCCGCCGCTAAAGAAAAATGTAACGTGAGCATATTTTTCCGTTTCTGCAATTCTTAACTGATTTTTGCCTGCATTTGCAACTACTTCTCCAATAGTATTTTGCACATTTTCTTTGTCAAACAAAATATGCACGCCCTTAAACTCGTCATCATAAGGTGTTAAGCAGCAGTAATATAGGGGAATCGTATGCATTCCGTTTTCCGGCATATCTTTCTGAGTTAGAACATATGTCAGCTCACGCGCACGGTCATTTCTAAAGTTGAAGAAAATCACTGCATCATCTTTTTGTATTGTCGCAATTTGTGGTGTGCTGTCGGGAAGCTGATTATTCACATCGCAACCGGTGCTGTTGCAGGCAGCCGCCTCGGCTCCGGAAACCGCTCCGCAAATAGAAATCGGCTTTACAAATTCATCGGTAACACCCGCTTTATATGAGGCGTTCATTCCGTCTGCGGCAGTAGCATATTTAGCTCCTTTACCATTGACAATCAGGTCATAACCCTCTTTAATTCTGTTCCATCTTTTGTCACGGTCCATAGCGTAGAATCTTCCAACCACGCTTGCAATCCGACCACAAGATTTTTTCATATGCTCCTCCAGTTGCTTGATAAATTCTACTCCACTGTGAGGGTCTGTATCACGTCCGTCCATAAAACAGTGAACATAAACCTTTTGAAGACCACACTCTTTTGCCGTATCCAAAAATGCAAACAGATGATCCAGTGAACTGTGAACTCCGCCCTTAGAAACAAGTCCCATCAGATGAAGCGCATGTCCCTGTGCCGCATAATCGTAAACCGCCTTTACCTCTTTATTTTCCAGCAGCGCATGTGACTCGCAAACCTTGTTGATTTTTACCAAATCCTGATAAACAACTCTGCCGCCGCCTATATTTAAATGTCCGACTTCTGAATTCCCCATTTGTCCTTTTGGAAGGCCAACGTCTTCTCCGCAAGCTTGCAATTCAGAATGCGGGTACTTTGTTCTAAGCGCATCAATATTAGGCTGTCCCGCCATATAAATCGCATTGGTTTTGTCATTTGCTCCAATGCCCCAGCCATCCAAAATCATTAATAAAACTCTCTTGTTCATAATATATCTCCTTGTCTTTTGTGTCTTTTGTGTCTTTTGTGTCTTTTGTGTCTTTTGTGTCTTTTGTGTCTTTTGTGTCCTTCTTGTCTTTCTTATTTTTCTTGTCTTTCTTATCTTTTTTATCCCGATAGATTAACTTCTTCCTCCCGTAAAATCACTCTCTAAATTGACCTCGCAAATTACTGATTTTTTCACTAGGAAAAAAGACAATTTCTATTCTCCTGAATTGCACAACGTTGTGCCATATCTTTGTAAAACCAATTGATTTCCAGCTTGTTTCAAGATGTAGCTTAGAGTGGCAGGAAAAGGCTAAAATGTACCCATCTGATTATCAACCACTTATGGCCGCTTGTGGTTTTCTCGTGTACTTTATACTTTGTCACACGCTGTTAATCAACAAGTTGCATTTTTGCCTTTCTGTGCGTTCTGAGAGGGGTTGCAAAATGGCTCCTAAGAGTATATATGGCGGGGGTTGTTACTCAAGCATACATTTATAGGACGTTGTTACGCGGGGATACACTGGTAGTAGTTTGTTACTCAAGAGTACATTCATAGGAGTCTGTTACGGAAGGGTACATTTATGGGAGTTTTTTACACGGGTAGGAAAGTTT
>DAIRSJ010000005.1:36417-51511 GCA_036804445.1 Candidatus Egerieousia sp. | reverse complement strand
GAGGACAGAATGCGTCTGATGGGTTTCATGCTCCTTAATAAGATGAAGATTTTTCCAAAGTATAAGGCTGCGTGCATGATATTGGATAAGGAGACAAAGGAAAAATTTAATTTTAAAGACGGAGATGCGGAGGGATTTGTGAACCTTCCTTTGAATATTGCCGGTGTAGAAATATCTGCTTTGTTCACTGAATCCGAGCGCTTTATCAGAGTCTCTCTCAGATCAAAAGGAGATTTCTCCGTTAATATGCTCGGCAGAAAATATTATAATGGCGGAGGACATGAAAGAGCGGCCGGAGGCAGGCTTTACATACCTGTCGGGAACTTAGAAAAATACTTTGTAGATTCCTTGCGGCACACCTTTTGATATAGTTTACTCCCGACAGATGAAAAAAATAATCTTTACTATTCTGGCTGTAGCTGTTGTGGTGGTATCTTGTGAAAAACAGGATAATGAGAATACGTATGTTTCTCAGGAGCAAAGCATTGATAAGTATATAACCGGACTTGTAAGCACTTATAACTATAAAGTGGTGAGACTCAACGGTTCTAATAGGGTTGTGATTTCATCCGGAGCTTCCGCGGATTCCCTGGAGGCGGGAGATTCCCTTTATTTTCACTATTCAGGTTATCTTTTTTCCGGCGGGAAAGGCACTTTGTTTGCCACCAATGACACAACGGTTGCCAAGGCAAACGATTTTGTGACGGACGGGGCTGTCCAGAAGGTTGTGCTTGGAAATGACGGGTTTATAAGCGGTTTGCACAACGGACTTCATGGAGTTAGGACGGGGGAGAATTGCTACATTATTTTTTCCGGCAAGTACGGATACGGGAATAGCGTGATGTTTAATTTATCGAGATTGTCGCCGCTGCTGTTTGATATTACTGTAGATAAAATAGTGAAAAATTAAAAAAAGAATAACTTTGCACTAATGATAAATAGATTCAAAACGGTTTTAATGCTTGCGCTGGGCGTGCTTGCCTTTTGTTCATGCGCAAAAGATGAAGACGAGAGCAGCCGCTCAATTCAAGAGAGAATTCTGAATTCCTACATCAAGGTAAATTATCCAAATGCCACAAAACTTCCGTCCGGATTGACAATCTTGGAGGAGAAGGAGGGCCCGGGTACAACGGCTCTCAAAGATGATATGGTTTGTTATGTTCATTACAACACATATTCTCTGGCGGGGACATGCCAAAGTACAACTGATTCCGCTCTGGCAAGGCATCTTGGTACGTATGACGCCGGCGTTTATTACGGACCTACATTTTTCATTATAGGTACCGGCCAGACAGCCAAAGGTTTGGAGGAGATGTTTAAGAGAATAAAGAAAGGCGGCTATATAAAGGCAATTGTTCCGCCTTGGCTGACATCCTATAGCACTTCATATTCCGGAAGCACATCTTCTACCCAGGAGAGTTCTGTAAATGTAATTTATGAGGTCACGATGGGGGATATCATTTCTGATTTGGAAAAATTTCAAAAAGATTCACTTGAGTCATATTCGAAAAAATATTTTGGAGGGATGGATTCCACTGCGTACGGTTACTATTTTAAAAACTACACCCATCCGAATGGTTTGGCAGATGCAGATACAATAGCGGCCAGTACAAATGTAAACGTTTGGTATATAGGCAGATTGCTGGACGGATATGTTTTTGACACAAACATAGAAGATACGGCCAAGAAGTATGGAATATACAGTACGGATGATACTTACACTGCTTTAAACGTGGAGATTGAGGCAAAATATAAAGATATGTCAACATCTACATCGTCCAGTAGCAGTAGCAGCAGCGACGGTTCTGTTGTATCCGGATTTGCAAGAGCGCTTAAATCAATGACAATTCTGGATCATGCCACTACATTTTTCTCATCTTCTTACGGTTATGGCTCTACCAGCAGCGTGAGCAGCGGCAAGGGCGTTCCGGAGTATTCAATGTTGAGATTTGATATATGGATGGCTGATACCGATGATGATACTTATCCTCCGACTGTAGCAAAAAGCACTTCATCATCCTCTTCTGCATCCGGCGTTTCCTCCAAGAGTTCAGCGCTTGGTGCTCAACGTTCAAATGCCGGCAAAGGTAAAACTCATCAAATTCCATTTTTCCTGAAAAGACGGTAACCGATATCCGTCGGTTATTTTTCCAAATTATTTTCGGGGGTAGGTTTGTGCCCCCGTTGCGTTGCGTTGTTGCGTTGCGTTGTTGCACTTTGCTCTGCATGCGAATGAAACGAGCATGCAGCTTTGCCGCCTGACGTTTTTTTATTAGTACCTTTGTGCGGTAAAATTGAGCGATAAAAGTTTTTGAACATGGAAAAATCAAATAATGAACAAATATGCAATTCAGGTAATGAACAAATAGCACCGGCAAACAGGACTGACAATACAACGGAAGGTGTGGCGGTTGACAGAACAAAGGAAAATGCGGCTTTTGATCATCTTTTGGAGATCATGGATACGCTGCGTGTCAAGTGTCCGTGGGACAGGGTGCAAACCATTGAGTCTCTGAGGCCTCAGACTATTGAGGAAACATATGAATTGAGTGATTCTATCCTTAAGGGAGATTTGCATGATATGTCTAAGGAGCTGGGAGACTTGTTGTTGCATATTGTTTTTTATGCAAAGATTGGAAAGGAGAAGGGAGCTTTTGATATTTCAGATGTTATTAATCAGCTTTGCAATAAATTGATATATAGGCATCCACACGTGTATTCTTCTACCAAGGTAAAGAATGCGGCCGAGGTTGTCCAGAATTGGGAGCAACTTAAGACTAAGGAAAAGGATGGTAATAAAACTGTGTTAAGTGGTGTGCCTGAGGGACTTCCAAGTATAATTAAGGCTTACAGAATGCAGGATAAGGCGCGTGCGGTTGGGTTTGACTGGAAGAAGAAGGAGGATGTTTGGGACAAGGTTGCCGAGGAGATAGGTGAACTCAAAGATGCGCTAGGTGAGTATGTAAATTCGCAGGCAAAGGGTAAAGCGAATGAGCAGCAGGCAAACAATTACTCTAAAATGCAGGCGGAGAATGAGTTAGGTGATGTGTTGTTCTCTGTTATCAATGCGGCAAGGTTGTATGATTTGAATCCCGACAGTGCTTTGGAAAAGACTTGCAAGAAGTTTCGCAGCAGGTTCGGATATTTGGAGGAGCATACTATTAAGCAGGGTAGGAGTCTGAAAGATATGACGTTGGAGGAGATGGACAAGTACTGGGATGAGGCAAAGTCATTGGAAAAGAAATAATCTATATGGAAGACTGGAGAGAAAGGACCGAGTTGCAGATTGGCCATGAAGGGGTACAAAAGCTTGACAATGCGTGTGTTGCAATTATCGGGCTTGGCGGCGTTGGGGCTTTTGCGGCGGAGATGCTGTGCAGGGCCGGTGTGGGTTCTTTTATTCTTGCAGATTCCGATGTTATTGATGTGACTAACAAAAACAGACAGTTGCCGGCGCTTGACAGTACTATCGGGAGGGTTAAGACTGATGTGATTGCGGAGCGGATGAGGGATATCAATAATAATGTACGGGTCAAAATCATACATGCATATCTTGAACAGGACAATATTGCCGATAAATTAAAATTGTGTGAAAAGGTTGATTTTGTGATAGATGCAATTGATACGCTTTCTCCAAAGATTGCCCTGATCCAATATTGCCTGCAGAATAAAATCCCGATGGTTTCTTCTATGGGGGCGGGGGCTAAGTATGACGCTACAAAGGTGCGCATTGCCGAGATTGAGAAGTCTTTTAATTGTCCGCTGGCCTATATGCTCCGCAAAAGATTGCATAAAGTTGGTATTCGCAAGGGCTTTAAGGTTGTTTTTTCTGAGGAAATTCCTGTTAAAGAGGCAATTGTCCCGTGTGAGGGAAGAAATAAAAAGAGCAGGACAGGCACAATTTCTTATATGCCGGCTGTGTTTGGATGTGTGTGTGCGCAAGCGGCGGTTGAACATATTTTGAGCGTTGGCGTTTAATTATTAAATTTGCCCGCTTTTATTATACTAGCGATGCACGTAACAGTCAAAGAAGTTGAGAGTCCGGAAGAGTTAAAAATATTTTATCAATTCCAGAATAAACTTTATAGAAAATGTAAGGTTTACGTTCCTACCTTGGATAAAGACCAAGAGAATACTCTGTTGCATGACCCTGCCTTAAGGTATTGTATCAGAAAGCTTTGGCTTGCTTATTCTGATGAGGGAAAAGTTGTGGGGAGAATTCAAGGAATTATAAATCCGCGCTATAATGATTTTTATTCTTTGAGGAGAGTGAGGTTTGGGTGGTTTGATTTTGAACATGACATGGAGATTGCAAGAGCTTTGCTGGATGCTGTGGAAAAGTGGGGCAAGACGCAGGGAATGAGAGAGATGCACGGACCTCTTGCTTATAATACGTTGGGAAGGCAGGGGATGCTGGTGGAGGGATTTGAAAATATTCCTCCGGTGAATTGTCTTTATAATTTCCCTTATTATCCTGATTACATGGTTAAACTGGGATTTGAGAAGGAGTGTGATTGGGTTCAGTATTTGCTTGATGCACAGCAGGGTGCTCCCGCAAAACTGAAAAGGCTTTCCAAGATACTGGTTAAGAGATACAATCTTAAAGTCTTGAACATCAATAAGGTGCGGAGGAGCCCGAAACTTAAGGAAGATCTGATAAGGAAGTTTTTTGCTATATATAACGAGTGCTTTAAGAGCGTGCATAATTTTATTCCTCTTACTACTGAAGAGGAGAATGCGACGGGCGAGTTGTATTTTACTTTGCTGAGGAAGAGATTGACATGCATAGTTATGGATGAACATGATGAAATTGCGGCGTTTGGTATTTGTACTCCGTCATTTTCAAGAGCTTTCATAAGAGCAAGGGGAAAACTTTTTCCTTTTGGATGGTTCTTTATTTTGATGGCGTGCATTAAGTACAATACGATTGATTTAATGATGGTCGGCTCAAGTCCTGCCTGGAAAGCAAAAGGTTTGTCGGCAATTTTTCACTCGCAGCTTGCAAAGTCTTTTAAGCGCGCACATCTTAAAGCCGCCGTTACAAATCCGCAGATTGATACAAATACGGCTGCGGTCAAAGTGTGGGAGAACTATGAGCATAAGCCTTATATGAGGAGACGTTGCTGGATAAAGGAGATTAAATAGGCGTCAAAAAGCAATAAGCGGAGCAGAAATACGCATTAGAAAATAAGGCGGGAATCTGTCGGGATTAAAAAAATGGAAGAAAATTGGAGATTAATATATGACTGACACAGAGAATACATTAGTGCAGAAGATTGATGATCTAAAGGTTAAGCTTGATAGCATTCAGGAACAGCTTTCAGATCCTGATGTTATGAAGGATATGAAAAAGTACGTGCAACTTAACAAGGATTATAAGGAACTGCAGCCGATTATTGCGGCGGGAGAAAAGTACAAGAAGATGGTTGCAGACTATGCGGCGGCCAAGGATATTATTGTAAATGAGAAGGATGAGGAGCTTAAGGATATGGCAAAGGAGGAGGTTGCGTCTCTGGATGTTGCCCTTCCCAATATGGAGCAGGAGATCAGATTGCTGCTTGTCCCGGCTGATCCAGAGGACGGAAAGAATGCTATCATGGAAATTCGCGGCGGTACGGGCGGAGACGAAGCTGCAATTTTTGCGGGAGATTTGTTCCGCATGTATTCAAAATACGTTGAGAAGAAGGGATGGAAATTGGAAGTGACCAGCTCAAGTCCCGGAGCGGCAGGCGGTTACAAGGAGATTATTTTTACCGTAAGCGGTGACGGAGTTTACGGATTGCTTAAATATGAAAGCGGCGTGCACAGAGTTCAGCGAGTTCCGCAGACTGAAACGCAAGGGCGTCTGCATACTTCCGCCTCATCGGTTGCAGTGCTTCCGGAGGCCGGAGAGTTTGATATTGAGCTAAATGAGAAGGATATAAGAAAAGATATTTTCTGCGCTTCAGGTCCTGGAGGACAAGGAGTAAACACCACATATTCTGCAATCAGACTTACTCATGTCCCGACAGGTATTGTTGTCCAGTGCCAGGATGAGAGAAATCAGATGAAGAATTATGAGAAGGCTCTTAATGAATTGAGAACCAGATTGTACAATATGGAGTATCAGAAATATCTGGATGGTATTTCCGCCAAGAGAAAGACTATGGTTTCTACCGGAGACCGCAGTGCAAAAATCAGAACTTATAACTACCCGCAGAGCCGTGTTACGGATCACAGAATAAACTGGTCTACTCATAATTTGCCGGTCTTTATGGATGGTGAAATTCAGGAAGTGATAGATCAGCTTCAGATTGCCGAGAACGCGGAGCGTTTAAAGGAGGCTGAGTAATCCTACGGCTGCACAAGAATACATAACAATTAAGGGAGCAAGGGTTAACAACCTTAAAAACATCTCCTTAAAGATTCCGCGCGGGAAGCTTACGGTAATTACCGGGGTTTCCGGAAGCGGCAAATCTTCTCTCGCCTTTGATACTTTGTATGCAGAGGGGCAGCGCCGTTTTGCAGAGAGTCTTTCCGCTTTTGCCCGCCAGTTTCTTGGAAGAATGACAAAGCCGGACGTGGATAAGATAGAGGGCATTTCTCCTGCGGTAGCAATTGAACAGAGGGTGAACACCCGTAATCCGCGCTCTACAGTTGGCACAACTACAGAGATTTACGATTATTTGAGAACACTGTACGCAAAGATAGGGAAGACATTTTCTCCAATCAGCGGAGCTGAGGTTAAAAGGGAGAGCGTAGAGGATGTAACAGCTTATATTTCTAAAGTTGCGGAAGGGAGCGCCGTCTATATTCTTACCGGGTTAAAGTGGGATGTAAAGAAGGAGAGAATAGAGAAGCTGCTCTCTTTGAAGCAGGCGGGCTATTCAAGATTATTTATTGACGGTGAGGTAGTTAGGATAGATGAAATCATTAAGGATATAGAAAAATTTTCTTCAGCGACAGTTTATATTTTAATCTCGCGTTTTATTCATCTCTCAAAAGAGGATGATGTTTCTGAAATTAGAAGTTCTATTGAGACGGCATTTGCGGAGGGGAAGGGTCATTTGAGCATTGCCGTACAAATGCATGAACAGGAGGAGAATGCAAACGGAAAGAAAAATGTTAAATCTGTCGGGAATAAAAATATTAAATACAGGGAGTTCTCAAATATTTTTGAGGCGGACGGGATGAAGTTTGAGGAGCCGACTGAATTAATGTTCAGTTTTAATAATCCGATTGGCGCTTGTCCGGTGTGCGGAGGATACGGCAATATGGTTGGAATTGATGAGCATCTGGTTATTCCAAATGCTTCATTGTCAGTATATGAGGGGGCTGTTGCTCCGTGGAGAGGGAAAATTATGGGATGGTATCTGGAGCAGCTTGTGGAGAATGCGGAGAAGTTTAATTTTCCTATTCATCGCCCTTATGCGCAGCTTACAAAAGAGCAGAGAGATTTGCTGTGGAATGGTAATGAGTATTTTAAAGGCATCAATGATTTTTTTAAGTGGGTTGAGAGCAAGAAATATAAGATTCAATTCAGATATATGCTCTCCAGATATTCCGGCAAGACAACTTGCAGGGCTTGCGGAGGATGCCGTCTGAAAAAAGAGGTCAGGTATGTGATGATAGCCGGCAAAACCATTGCGGATCTGTTGGATATGAGCGTCATAGAACTGAAGAAATTCTTTGAGAATTTAAAGCTCACGCCTTATGAGGAGAAAATTTGCAAGAGGGCGATTGCGGAGATAAATCAGAGACTGGATTATATAATTAATGTCGGCCTTGGTTATCTCTCTTTGAGCAGACGTTCTAATACGTTGAGCGGGGGTGAGAGTCAGAGAATTAATCTTGTGAGTTCTTTGGGGAGCAGTCTTGTAGGGTCCCTTTATATTCTGGATGAGCCGAGCATTGGCTTGCATCCGCGTGATACGCAGAGGCTTATAAGTGTGATAAAAAAATTAAGGGACATTGGCAATACAATAGTTGTTGTTGAGCATGATGCCGATATCATTAGGGCTGCGGATGAATTGATTGATATCGGGCCGCTTGCGGGTGTTAATGGAGGAGAGGTTGTGTACCAGGGACCTCCGCCGGTAGCAGGCAGTGCGATTTCTGCCGGAACTGCTGCAACTGCGGTTCAGTCGGTTAGGCAGAAGTCTGAGCGCTCGCTGACGTTGCAGTATCTGTCGGGAGCAAAACAAATCCCGATACGCCCGCGCAAACGCAAATGGATATATTCCATTAATATAGAGGGTGCTATGGAGCACAACCTAAAAAATATTAGTGTAAATTTTCCGCTTAAGGCATTCACTGTTGTGACGGGAGTTAGCGGCAGCGGCAAGTCTTCTCTTGTCGGAGATGTCTTATATCCTGCGCTTTGCAGACATTTTGAGATTGTCGGCCCTCTTCCCGGTGCATACAGAGATTTGACCGGTGATTTAAAAAAGCTGGATGGTGTTGAGTATATAGACCAGAGTCCGCTTGGCAAGTCGGCACGTTCTAATCCGGTGACTTATTTGAAGATATATGATGATATCAGAAAAATATTCTCAGAACAGCCGTATGCAAAAATGAACGGATACGGTCATTCTCATTTTTCATTCAACATAGACGGAGGAAGATGTCCCGTTTGTCTGGGCGACGGATTTATCACAATCCCGATGCAGTTTATGGCGGACGTGAAAATGGTGTGCGAGGAGTGCGGAGGAAAGAGATTTAAGCCTGATATTCTTGAGGTTAGGTATCATGATAAAAATATAAATGACGTTCTTAATCTTTCAGTTGACCAGGCAATAGAATTTTTTGGAGAGCAGAAAGAATCTGTGGCCCGGAGGGTTGCGGAGAAACTGAAAGTTCTGCAGGATGTGGGTCTGGGGTATATTCAGTTGGGACAAAGCAGCAGCACTTTGAGCGGAGGTGAGAGTCAAAGAGTTATGCTTGCAAAGTTTTTAAGTAAAGATACTGCCTCCGGTCTTCCAGGTGCGGGCGGAAAATTGTTTATATTTGACGAGCCGACTACCGGATTGCATTTTAATGACATAGGCAGATTGCTTCAGGCATTTGATGCACTTGTGGATGCAGGCAACACAATTATTGTTGTTGAACATAACACGGATGTGATTAAGGCGGCTGACTGGATTATAGATTTAGGTCCCGACAGCGGAGACAAAGGGGGGGAGGTTGTGTTCACCGGAACACCGGAACAGCTTAAAAATGAGCCGCGCTGGAAAGAGTACCTTAAGTAGTTCCAAAACTGTTAATAAGGATTTTATTTTGCGTTTTGTTATGAATAAATATTTCTTCACAACTCCTTTGTTAGTAGTAATTTGCGCTTTTTTATCTTGCAATGAGGCAAATGCTCAGGAAATAATAAGCATGAAGGCGGAAAATTCTGCTGATGCAATCGTTTCTGTTATGAGTTACAATATTCACAACGGAACAGGGAGAGACGATATCAGAGATTATGGGAGAATTGCTCGGGTTATCAAGAAGATAGACCCTGATGTTGTGGCGCTGCAGGAAGTTGACAGCGTCAATGCCAGAAACGGAAATGTAAACGGAGCGGCGGAGATTGCAAATGCGGCGGGCATGCATTGGACTTTTGGAGCTTCCCTTAAAAATTTTAGAGGCGGAGCATACGGCAACGCAATTCTTTCTAAGGAAAAACCTTTGTCATATAAAAATATTCCGTTGGAATCGCCTAATGATGAGGACCGTGCGTTGCTGATTGCAGAGTTTAAAGATTACTATTTTTGCTGTGTGCATTTAAGTCTTAATGACACGGACAGGGAGGAGAGCTGCGTAACTATTCTTAATGAGATGAGAAAACTATCCGGTAAGAAATTGATATTCCTATGCGGAGACTTCAACTCTTTGCCTAACTCGCGCGCCATTGCTTTGCTGATACAATCGTTTGATGTCCTGTCAAATGCCAGGGCAATGACATTTCCTTCAGATAAGCCGGACCGTACTATTGACTACATCTGCCTTTATAAAAACAGAGCCGGCAAAAATTTGATAAAGAATTTTAAAGAGGGAAAGAACGGTCTTGCCACTTGGGTTCAGCCGGAAACGACCGCCTCCGACCATAGACCGGAAGCAGCCGTTATAATAAGAGGAACCAATTTTATTCAGAGGTAAGATGCTGTTTACAAGCAAGTTGCGCGGTTGCTAATCGGAAAGATTCTGTTTTCCGGTACAAGATTATTTCTTAGAAGTTCTTAGTACCGTCTTAACTTCCCGCATCTTCTTAAGGGCGGAAATAACACGGTCCAGATGGGCGTTGTTGGAGATTGAAATTTCAAGCTCCGCTACAAATTCTATTTTGCCCTTGCGCCTTTCAAATATTCTATATGTACGTATGCTGGCTCCCTGGGTAACAACGCATTCCATTATTCTGTTCCCGACAGTAACATCTCCGTTTCCAATGACTTTAAGTCCGGTTTGGAATTGCGTGGTAGTGGAGAGTTGCCTCCATTTCACCTTTTGAATCCTGTAAGGATAAGTTGTAAGAAGCCGCTTTGCATTTGGACATGACATTCTGTGGATGCTGATGCCTCCGGCTGCCGTTACAAATCCAAAGACATCGTCTCCAAAAATAGGGTTGCAGCATTTGGCCATCTTGTAGCTGATGTTGCTTAAGTTATCGCTTATTACAAGATAATCTGACGGCCCCTCATTGCGGCGAACTTTTGTTGCGTGAGTTTCTTTCTCATTTTCAGCCTCTTTGCCGTTCTCTCCGCTCTCCAGAAAATCCTTTATGTCCTGCGGGTCAATAGTATTGTCATTAATTGCAATCAGCAATTCTCCGGCAGATTTTTTCCTAAAATGTTTTACAAGGTCGGAGAGGATATCATCATTAAGTTCAATCTTCCAATTTTTCATCCTCCTTTCCAGGATTTCCCTCCCGGCGCGGCTCATCTTTCCCTCTTCCTCTTTGAGTCTGGTTTTTATATGGCCGCGTGCCTTTGCAGAGACAACAATATTCAGCCAGTCTTGTGACGGCTTCTGATTCTTGTTGCTGATAATTTCCACAATATCACCTGTATGCAGCTGCTCTCGTATGGATTTTATTTTTCCGTTCACCTTTGCTCCGGAGCAACTCATCCCAAGATTAGAGTGAATGTTAAATGCAAAATCCAACACGGACGCCCCCTTGGGCAACTGCCTTAAATCTCCGGCCGGAGTAAATACAAAAATCTCATCCAGCTCTTTTCCTCTAAGTTTGGGATTCTCCATAACCCCCGGAGTATTAAGCATCTCTTTAACTCCCGACAGCCACTCGTCTAATCCGCGCACGCTCTTTATCCCTTTATAGCTCCAGTGTGATGCGTGCCCGTTCTCTGCAATTTCATCCATCCTGGACGTTCTGATTTGCACCTCAATATGGGCGCCGTCTTTATTCTCAACAGTTGTATGCAGGGACTCGTATCCGTTTGGCTTTGGTGTAGTAATCCAGTCCCTAAGTCTGGTTATATCCGGTTTATATTCCTGAGTGACAAGAGAATATACCTGCCAGCAATAATCTTTTTCCTTCTCCGGCGGAACGTCCAAAATAAATCTGATAGCAAAAACGTCATATACTTTTTCAAACGGAACCTCCTGCCTTTTCATCTTCTGCCATATAGACCACGCCGTCTTTGTTCTAACTTTAAGAGTATATTTTATTCCCGCCTCGTTCAATTTTTTCTCCAGTGGTTTTACAAATTGCTGAACAAGTCTTTTCCTGTCCTCTTCAGTTGCAATCAGCTTGTTTGTAATAGCGCGGTAATTCTCAGGGTCTGAATATTTGAAGTATAAATTTTCCAGTTCGCTGTTTATGTTATAGAGTCCAAGTTGATGAGCCAGAGGAATATACAGCATTTGAGTCTCTGTCAGCTTGCGCATAGCATTTCCTTTTGGAAAAATGTAAAGGTTGCGCATTATTTCCAATCTATCTGCGAGCTTAATTAACGTTACTCTCGGGTCTTTGGAATATGAGACAATTAGCTTGCGGTAAATTTCCGCACGCAACTTTGTTTCCTTGGGGGTTATCTTGGAAATATTATTAAGGCCTTCAACTATTGTAATTATTTCTTTTGGATAATTCTTCTTAAACTCCTCAACCATAGAATCTTTGCCTCGGCTGGCCTCATGAAGGAAAACCGACGCAACCGCATCTGCGCGCAATCCGATTTCAGATGCAACAATCATTGCAACATTAAGCGGATGCTCAATGAACGGGCGATGATTTTCCCTTTCCAGTCCTTCAAGAGAGAGGTGCGCAATATCGTAAGCTCCCGCTATAAGCTGCTTGCTTTCAGGCTCAAACATGCTTATAAGTTCATTAAGCTTATCATTCATTGCTTTATTTGTGCTCTCTTTAATCTCTCCCATTCTGCGCTTTTTTTACCTCACCGGTTTAATGTTTTGTTCTCTTCATTTTTATTTTTCTCTGCTTCAACCTCCCGGACATCTTTTAATTTTTTTTGTTTTTAAGCACCTCTCTTAGTGCATTCATTTCATCCCTGAATTTTGCGGCAGCATTGAAATCCAGCTCTTTAGCTGCGTGTTCCATTTGTATCCTGGAACTCTCTACAGATTTTTCCAACTGTGTTCTTGTCATATTTGCTATGACGGGATCATTTGCAATATCCCTTGCAGAAGGCTTGCCATAATTGGAAGAAGCTTCCTCTAAGGTTTCATGGCGGCTAAGAATATTTCTCTCCTCCTTTACAATCTGTCGCGGAGTAATATGATGTATCTTATTGTATTCCATTTGTTTGGCTCGGCGACGGTTAGTTTCGTCAATAGTTTCCCTCATGCTCTTTGTAATGGTGTCGGCGTACATTATGACGGTGCCGTTTATGTTTCTTGCCGCTCTGCCGGACGTTTGTGTCAGGGCGGTTGTGCTTCTAAGGAATCCCTCTTTGTCTGCGTCCAAAATTGCAACCAGTGAAACTTGCGGTAAATCAAGGCCTTCTCTTAACAGGTTCACTCCAACCAACACGTCAAATCTTCCCGCCTGAAAGTCCTCCAGTATTTCTATCCTCTCCATTGTGTCCACGTCCGAGTGGATGTAGCGTACTCGTATTCCCATCTTTTCCAGATACTTGTCTAGCTCTTCCGCCATCCTTTTTGTCAAGGTTGTTACAAGAACGCGCTCATCTTTTTCCGCCCGTTTCTGCACCTCTTCCAATAAATCGTCTATCTGATTTTTTGTAGGACGGACATCTATAGGAGGTTCCAGCAATCCGGTAGGGCGGACAACCTGTTCCACTATAAATCCTTGAGACTCTCCCAGCTCAAAATCGGATGGAGTCGCGCTTACATAAACCGTTTGGTTGGTTAGCGTTTGAAATTCATCAAACTTAAGCGGCCTGTTGTCTGCTGCTGCAGGCAGACGGAAACCGTATTCAATCAGAGTCTGTTTTCTGGAACGGTCCCCTCCGCTCATTGCACGGATTTGAGGGACAGTTACATGGCTCTCATCTATAAAAGTAAGGAAGTCATTTTGGAAGTAATCAAGCAGACAGAATGGTCTTGTGCCGGCGTTGCGGCCGTCAAAATATCTGGAGTAATTTTCTATACCCGGACAGTAGCCAAGCTCTTTAATCATCTCAAGGTCATACTCTACGCGCTGCTTTAACCTGTTGGCTTCATGAGCTTTGCCGATTTCCGTGAAATAATCGTACTGCTTCTTTAAATCATCCTGAATTTGCCTTATTGCGCTTATTGTTCTCTCTCTTGTTGTGGAGAAAATGTTTGCCGGATAGATTGGAATCTCCTCTTTGAATTCTATTGTTCCGCCGCTGATCGGGTCAAAAATTTCTATCTCATCAACTTCATTTCCAAAGAAGGTTATCCTTGCCGCCTCCTCTCCGTATGCCAAAAAGATATCAACGGAATCTCCTTTAACTCTGAATGTTCCGCGCTTGAACTCTACATCATTGCGGGAGTACATGCTGTCTACCAGTTTGTACAAGAATTTGTTTCTGCTAATCAAGTCTCCCTTATGAATTACAATTGTGTTTGCGTGGAAGTCTGCAGGGTTACCGATGCCGTACAGGCATGACACTGATGAGACGACTATTACATCTCTTCTTCCCGACAGTAGTGCACTAGAGCACTCCAGTCTAAGTTTGTCAATCTCATCGTTTATGCTTAAGTCTTTCTCTATATACGTGTCTGTTACAGGCATATACGCCTCCGGCTGATAGTAGTCATAGTAGGAGACAAAGTACTCTACCGCATTTTCCGGAAAGAACGCCTTAAACTCTCCGTAAAGTTGCGCCGCCAAAGTTTTGTTGTGGCTCAGCACCAGCGCCGGCCTGTTCAACTTTTGGATAACGTTGGCCATGGTAAAAGTCTTCCCTGAGCCGGTAACGCCAAGCAGTGTCACCGCCTTATTCCCATCTCTAATTGCATTTACCAGAGAATCAATTGCATCCGGCTGGTCACCGGTAGGTTTATATGAAGATTCCAGCTTAAAATCCATTATTTATACCTCTCCATAACATATTATTACAATCCCTTTCCTCATTTGCAATCCATAGTCCCCATATGACAACCCATTTCTTCATATTGCAATCCACATTCTCATTTGCAAATCTCCGTCCTATTATTGCAAATCCACATTCCTCATATCACTATCCCTTTCCTCATTTGCAATCCATAGTCCCCATATGACAACCCATTTCTTCATATTGCAATCCACATTCTCATTTGCAAATCTCCGTCCTATTATTGCAAATCCACATTCCTCATATCACTATCCCTTTCCTCATTTGCAATCTACATTCTCATTTGCAATCTCCAGTTCTATTATTGCAAATCCATCTCCTCATTTGCAAATCTATCTCCTCATTTGCAAATCCCCGTCCTCATATTTCAATCCCTTTCCTCATATTGCAATCTTCAGTCCTATTATTGCAAATCCATCTCCTCATTTGCAATCTTCAGTCCTCATATCACAATCCCTTTCCTCATTTGCCTGCAAGTTACAAAATCGCAAAGGAAATTTCCCCTCCCGTAACAAAATCCCTTTTTTATATGTCTAGGCGGCAAACTTTGGGCGGTAAACTTTGGGCGGCAAACTTTGGGCGGCAAACTTTGGGCGGCAAACTATGGGCGG
>DAIRSJ010000005.1:34743-36317 GCA_036804445.1 Candidatus Egerieousia sp. | reverse complement strand
AAACTTTGGGCGGCAAACTTTGGGCGGCAAACTTTGGGCGGCAAACTATGGGCGGCAAACTTTGGGCGGCAAACTATGGGCGGACAACTTTCCGCGGTAAACTATGGGCGGCAAATTTTGGGCGGAAAATCTTTCATCGGAAAATTTCCCGGCAGCGTAGCCGCAGACCTCTTTTTTCCGCACGGCACATCAGTATTGCCTGCGGCAGCACAACCGCTACGGAGGCGCATGTCTCCTGCTCCACCTCCAAGCAGAACATTATTCCGTATCTCCTTCAAACAAAGCTCTATCCGTATCCTCATCAAGCAGAGCTATATTTAGTATTTCCTTCATGCAGAGTTCTTTACGTATCCAGGTTAAAAAAGCTCTTGCTGTATCTCCTTCGAACATAGCTCTATCCGGTATTCCAGTCAAGCAGAGCTATGTTTAGGTTCTCCGCCAAATAGAAGCCATTTCTCTACCCCCGCAGGAAAGCGTAAAAAGGCAAAATAGCAAATACCTGTTTATTAATAACTTACATGTATCAAAGTACACGAGAAAAATTTTAACACACGTAATGATCTGATAGTCACGTAGTTGATTTTTAGCCTTTTCACGCACGTGTAATGCATGTTTTAAAAGCAGCCTAGGACGTACATGCCGGGCCATTTTATCATCCAGACATATTTGTCAATACATGCCGGGCCATTTTATAATCCAGATAGATTTATCTAAGCTAAGTTGCGATTTTTGCAGAGCAGGCGGCTTGAGATTTGCTGCACTGGTAATTTTTCCGTTGAGGAAAATTATTTTACAAGCGAGTAGATTAATAGGTAGATGAGCCGAGTGCGGGCGATTAGGGCCGAGTAGGTGATAGTGTCCTCTGTATCAGTGGTTTTGTAGGTGTTCTCTGTGATGCCGCTGGTGAACAGTAGTGTGGGAATGTGGTAATCGCTGAATGAGCGCTGGTCGGAGAGACCGGAGAAAATTTTGTAGAATGATTTGCTACCGTAAAATGTGTAGTCCAAATCAATGTTAAGTCCGTATGCGGTGTTGAGGTAATTTATTTTTCTCACGACGGTTGAATCTACTTTTTCCCGCCCAAGTATTAGCATATAATCTTTTGATTTTCCGGGAGGTGCAAGAATGCTTCCAATTTGGTCCATGTTAATCATCAAAGAAATATTGCCCGGGTTGATACCGCCATTTCTTACAAACTCCAAGCTCCCCGCGCGGTTAAATTCTTTGCCGTCAATGGCAATAAACAGAATGTTTTTTTTGGGAAGCATGTTTCTTTTATACGCTGAGCCAAAGGCGTTTGCAAGCTCAAGCAGTGCTGCAATGCCGGAGGCATTATCATCTGCGCCGTAATAAATTTTGTCCCCGATGGTTCCCAAATGGTCATAATGTGCACCTATTACAATCCACTCTTTGCTGCCGGAACGTGACGGTATATAGCCGATTACGTTTGCTCCAAGCAGTTCCATTCCGCCTTTTGTATAAAAGTAAAAGCCATGAGCATAGGCGCCGTTCCATAGTTTGTTATTGCGGTTCCAAGGTTTTATACCTGCCTGCAAATATCTGTCAATTATATA
>DAIRSJ010000005.1:33384-34643 GCA_036804445.1 Candidatus Egerieousia sp. | reverse complement strand
CTGCGATAAATAATGGTGATGATATTGCGGCTGAAAGCCTGGCAATTGAAGAATATCTGTCGGGAGATAAAAATGAATTATGAAAGGTTTGGCTGTGGGCTTGCGTGCTGCACAAAAGTGATGCAATAAGTGTAATTGCCAAAACGTGTTTCATCCTTCTCAATGGTTAAAATCGTATATTTGTGACCTGCATTCCAGTACGCTTGTAACTTGTATACTTGTATATTTGTGATTGCGAAAGTACTCTATTTTTATGAAAGTAAAAAAAAGAAGCGGTTGCCTCAAGACGTTATTTGTTACTATTCCGTTGTGGTTCATTGGGATTACAATTGGGTTGGTGCTTTTGCTTAAGTGGGTGCCGGTTTGGGTTACTCCTGTAATGATTCAGAAAAGCATTGTAAATGCGGGAGATAGTACGTATCATACTTATAAAACATGGAAATCTTTGAAGCATATTTCCAACAGCATGGGGATGGCGGTTATGGCGGGGGAGGACAGCAGATTTCTGAGCCACTGGGGTTTTGATTTTGTGGAGATTAACAATGCCATTACCACAAATGCTGAAGGCAATTCATTGAGAGGGGCAAGTACAATATCCCAGCAGACTGCCAAGAATGTTTTCCTTCTTCCCGGAAGAACCTGGTTAAGAAAGGGTTTGGAGGCTTACTTTACTTTGCTGATAGAGGGGATTTGGGGCAAGCGCAGGATAATGGAGGTTTATTTGAATGTTGCGGAGATGGGGAAGGGTATATTTGGAACTGAGGCTGCGGCACAGCATTTGTTTAATACAAGCGCAGAAAAATTGACTAGAAGACAGTGCGCTCTTGTTGCCGCAACTTTGCCTAATCCTCTGATAATGCATTCGGATAGACCGTCTAGATATGTGCGTTACAGAGCAACTGTTATTCAGTCTCTTATGAGAAAAATTCCGCGTCCTAAATGGCTCGGCGGAACGGAGACAAGGTGGACGCAAAGGATGGACCGCAATATTAAAAAAAGAAACAGCAAGGCGCTGATGAGGACGGTGAAAAAGGTCAATAAAAATGTCGGCAAGAAGGTTGTGAAGAAATTTTCCGGTGCAGGTAAAGAGAAGTAAATCAGACGGAGACGGCAATTTTCCACATTAAGAAAGATTAAGAAAGATTGAGAAAGATTGGGGAAGATTAAGAAAGATTAAGGAAGATTGAGGAAGATTATGAAAGATTGAGATTTAGGAATTGTGGATATAGGATATAGGATATAGGATATAGGATATAGGA